>JAHEMV010000184.1 GCA_024643455.1 Cytophagales bacterium | reverse complement strand
TGGCTCAATCTGTAGATAAAATAGAAAAGCTCGCGACAACGAACCAAATGCAAAAAACGGAACTCGAGCTTACCAAAGTGGAAATAAAAACCAAAGAGCTTGAATTGGAAAACCAGATTGCAATAGCCGATAAAAATTTAGCCATTATTGAACAGAATAAACTGGAACGTCAAATATTGGTTGGGGGTATTGGTGTGATTTTGATTTTTTTGCTTATCGCGATTATTGCCAATCAATACAAAAGAAGGACCAATATAAAATTGGAAGAGCAAAACAAGCAAATATTGAAGCAAAAGTCTCTGATTGAAAAAAGACAGGCGGAATTGAAAGACGAAAAAGCACGTACCGACGCATTGCTTTTAAATATTTTACCGGCACCGGTAGCGGATGAATTAAGAAAAAATAAGAAAGTTATTCCCCGGTATTATCGAATGGTGACCATTATGTTTACCGATTTTAAAGGATTTACTACAATTGCAGCACAGATGAGTCCAGGAGAAATTGTTCGCGAACTTGATGCTTGCTTCGTCGCATTTGATCAGATCATTGAACAGTACGAGCAAAAAGTGGGCAAAAAATGTGTGGAAAAAATTAAAACTATTGGAGATGGATATATGTGTGCTGGGGGAGTTCCAATTGAAAATGATACCAATCCCATAGATGTCGTTAGAGTTGCATTGGCTATGAAGGAATTTATGGAGAAACGTAAACTGGAGAAGGAAGCAAAAAATGAACCTTTCTTTGAAATCAGGATTGGTATTAATACAGGCCCTGTGGTAGCGGGCGTTGTTGGTAAAAAGAAATTTGCTTATGATATCTGGGGTGATGCTGTCAACCTGGCAAGCCGTATGGAGTCGAGCAGCGAGGCAGGTAGAATAAACATTTCAGGGGAAACGTATAAATATGTGAAAGACAAATTCTTTTTCACACCTCGAGGGAAAATCAATACAAAAAGTAAAGGTGATGTTGATATGTACTTCGTTGACGGTCGTGTTCGGTATGCTGAAGCCAGGAAAACTGAATAGGCTTAAAATTATTATTGATCAGGCCAGGTGGATTTTTGGGTCAATATTTTTTACCCATTCCAAGAGACCTCCTTTGAGGTTATACAGGTTTTTGAATCCGGATTTTTGCAATTGATCAAGCACTTTTTTACTGCGTGAGCCACTGCGGCAAATCAAGACAACTTTTCCATCGGATAATATTTCGTTAATATGATTTTCAATTTCAGCAAGTGGGATGGATATTCCACCAATATTTCCATTATTATATTCCCAGGTTTCCCTTACATCGATGAGTTGTATTTTATTTGGTTCATTCTTCATTAATTCCTGAAGTTCTGCTGGAGTTAATTCATTGACTATATTTTCTTCAAAATCTGCCATCCCGCAAAAAGCAGGATAATCTATTAATGAGATAATTGGATCCAGGGATGGATTTTTCCTTATTTTCATAATACGAGAGTCAAAAGTCAATGCATCAAAAATAAACAGCCTGCCATCAAGAAGGTCTCCGATTTTTGCCAATACTTTTATGGTTTCATTGGCCTGAATACTGCCTATAATGCCTGGTAATACACCTAAAACGCCACCTTCGGCACAACTCGGCACCAGGCCCGGTGGAGGTGGCGTAGGGTAGATATCCCTATAATTTGGACCTCTTGAGCCATCGTCATGAAGCATATTAAAAACAGAAACCTGTCCTTCAAACCGAAAAATTGATCCATGAATATTTGGTTTATTTAAAATCACACAAGCATCGTTGACCAGGTATCTTGTTGGGAAATTATCTGATCCATCAGCTACTACATCATATTCCTTTATGATTTCCAAAGCATTTTCTGTAGTAAGCTTTTGTTGGATTGGAATTATGGTAATTTCCGGATTAAGTTTTAATAGTCGCTGAGCTGCACAGAAGGCCTTTGGCTTTCCTATATCCTCAATTGTAAAAAGCACCTGCCGCTGTAGATTTGAGACATCCACAACATCAAAATCCACAATTCCAAGTTTCCCAACTCCAGCAGCTGCCAGATACAACAGCATCGGACAACCTAATCCACCGGCACCAATGATGAGAACACTTGCATTCTTTAGTTTTTTTTGTCCTTCGATTGTAAACTCCGGTAATGTGATATGCCGGCTATATCTCCTTAGTTCATCATCAGTAAAAACAGGTTTATTTTCCATACCTGCAATTTAAGTCTGGCATTGTGGTTTGTCAATAGTTAATACAGAGATCAGTTTTTTGACTAAATAATAGCGTCTAAAATCGTTTTACAATCAAATCTGAAATTGTTTCTCCTATCGCTAGCGATGAAGTCGCTGCAGGAGAGGGAGCATTGCACACATTTACCGCAAACTTATTTTCGTAAATCAGAAAATCGTCTATTAATCCACCGTTACGATCGCATGCCTGTGCTCGAATTCCAGCCCCTCCTTGTTCCAGATCATTTTTTTGAATCTCAGGAATTAGTTTTTGAAGTGCTTTAGTAAATGCACTTTTTGAAAAGGACCGATACATTTCTCCAAATCCAGTAGCCCAATACTTAGCTGCTACTTTTTGAAAACCAGGCCACATAAGTGTCTCGGTCAGTTCAGGCAAACTGATTTGTAGTTTTTTATATCCTTCCCGTGCAAAGGCTAATACGGCATTTGGCCCGGCTTCAATCCCTCCGCCGATCATTCGGGTGAAATGAACTCCTAGAAATGGAAATGCTGGGTCAGGAACGGGATAGATAAGATTATTTACAAGATGATGTTTTTCTTTTTTTACCTTAAAATACTCTCCACGGAATGGAATGATTTTCACATTGATTTCTTGCCCTGTCATCTTTGCCACTTTATCAGAATAAAGCCCTGCGCAGTTTACAAGAAGTTTGCTTTCATAAGAATCTTTGCTCGTTTCTACGATTACACTTTCTTTTTGGGGCGTAATTTTTAAAACTTTTTCAGCCGTATGAATAATCCCTCCTGATTTTTTGATAATTTCAGCATATTTCGATGATACCTCTTTGTAATCGATAATACCAGTTTCAGGGACCTTTATTCCTGCCAGGCCCTTAACATGAGGCTCAATTTCAGCCAGTTCTTCCTTGGTTATTTTCGTTATTCCTTTAAGTCCATTAAGCTTCCCACGTTCAATCAACGTTTCAAGAGAACTGAGTTGATTAATTTCAGTTGCTACGATTACTTTTCCGCAAAGATCGTATTTGATGTTTTCTTTATCGCAAAAGGCTAACAGTTGATTATATCCTTTTCTGCAATTTATGGCTTTTAAACTACCTGGTTTATAATAAATACCTGAATGGATTACTCCGCTATTATTACCAGTTTGATGAGCGCTCAATTTTGCTTCTTTTTCCAAAAGCAACAGATTTATGTTCGGTTTCTTTTCTAATATCTTTAAGGCAGTCGCCAAACCAACGATACCTCCACCGACTATGATTACATCATGCATTTCTATATATATTAAAGTTTTAAAAAGTTGTGCTAATTTATCAGAATAGTTTTAAGTAAAAGTGAAAATAGTGAATGAATTTTTCTGGTTTATCCTCAATTCATTGAAACATGACAATTCTCATTTTATAAAGAAGAGGCATATTTTAATTTTGAGGCATATTTTTTTGAAACACATCAAACATAAATTGTCGCCCTAAAATGGTAAAATTCACAAGCGCTGAAGAAGCAGTAAAAGCAATTAAAACTAACGATAGAGTTCATTTAAGCAGTGTTGCTGTTACACCACACCATTTAATTGATGCAATGGTGGAGAGAGGCAGGGAAAAAGAATTTAAAAATGTGCGCATTCAGCATATTCATACTGAAGGTATTGCTCCATATGCGGATATGGAATTTGAGGGAATTTTTCAACTGGAATCATTTTTTGTTGGTGCAAATGTCAGGAGGCAAACTCAATCGGGATATGCTGATTATATACCGGTTTTTTTGAGCGAAACCCAGAAATTGATACGTCAAGGTTATTTAAACGTCAATGTGGCTATGGTCATGGTTTCTCCTCCAGATAAACATGGCTTTGTCTCCTTAGGCACCTCAGTAGATGCTACTCTTGCTGCAATCGAAGAAGCTGAAATCGTAATTGCGCAAGTAAACAAATATGTACCCAGAGCGTGGGGAGATGCAATGATCAGCATTCGCGATATTGATTATTTTGTCGAACACGATGCTCCGTTAATTGCGCATAAAAATGCTCCGCTTTCCAATATTGAAATCGCAATAGGAAAAAATGTAGCCAGCCTCGTTGAAGATGGAGCGTGCTTGCAAATGGGTATTGGTGGTATTCCCAATGCCGTTCTGGCAGAATTGGGGAATCATAAGAATTTGGGTGTGCATACAGAAATGTTTTCTGATGGGTTGTTGCCTTTGGTAGAAAAAGGGGTAGTTAATTGTAAAGAAAAACAGATCGATAAAGGTAAAATTGTAGCTTCTTTTCTTATGGGTTCAAAGGATCTATATGATTTTATTGATGACAATCCTATGGTGGCTATGATGGATGTAGCGCATACCAATGGAATCCATGTGATCAGAAAAAACAAAAAAGTCACCGCAATAAATTCAGCTTTATCGATTGATTTGACTGGCCAGGTATGTGCCGATTCGATTGGCACAACATTTTATTCAGGAGTTGGTGGCCAAATCGACTTTATTCGTGGTGCGGGACATTCTGAGGGAGGAAAACCAATTATTGCTATGCCTTCCGTGACTGGCAAGGGAATTTCCAAAATTTCTCCAACGTTGATGGAAGGTGCCGGAGTGGTGACAACCCGTTCCAATATGCATTGGTTTGTGACAGAATATGGTAAAGTGAATTTGTATGGGCAGACCCTACAGGAAAGAGCCCGAAGAATCATATCAGTTGCGCATCCCGATCATAGGGAAAGACTTGAAAAATCTGCTTTTGAGCGATTCGGTAGCCATTTCTATTTTGTTCCTTAGTAACTATTAAATAATAACTTTTTTTACGATTGAAATGGTTTTAAAATCCATAAGAAGCGTATTTTATTAGTTAAGATTGGGGATAATTAATATTTAATGGAATTATTGATGTTATTGTGGTGGATTATTCGGTATGATCATTTCAAATGTGGTTCCCTGATTTGGCGTTGAACTAACCTTAATGGAACCTGACAATTTTTCTATAGCTTCTTTTACAATGTATAAGCCCAAACCTGAACCAACCATCGTTTCGCTCGCTCTATAAAACATATCAAAAATATGATCAATATGCTCATCAGCAATACCAATTCCATTATCATTAAATCGAATTTGTGCATGTTTTTCGAATATATCAATCGAAATCAGTAACTCACTATTTGGTTTTTCCTGATCTGAAAAGCGGATTGCATTGGAAATAAGATTGTTGAAAATAAAGATGAGCCTCCTTTTGTCAGAATAAAACGGAGTATCAGCATTTATTTCTCGTCTAATTCCAACCTTTCTTTCATCTTTTAAAAATCGAATCCCTGATAAAACATCGTCTATAAGTGCGTTAAAATTAATCAAAAGGATCAATATTTCTGTTCTGGAATTTCTGGAATAATCGAGTATGTCCAGGATAAAAGAATCGAGTTTATTCATACTCTTCTCAATCAGCTGGAGACAAACTGCGACGCTTTCTGGTTTTGTTTCAAGTCGGGCGACATTGATAAGTCCTAAAGCAGAAGAGATCGGGGCTTTCAAGTCATGAGATACGCGATACACAAAATTATCCAGTTCCTGGTTTGCTTTTTTAAGCTCTTCATTGTGTATATGAACAGCTTCTTCAGCAGTTTTACGATCAGTAATGTCTCTTCGCACGCCGCAACATCCTCTTATTTTGCCTTGGTCGTCATATAACATCACATAGTTTCCTTCTACCCACATAAATGTACCGTCCATTCGAGGTTCTTGAGCTTCAAAAACGATACTTCCCTGGTTAAGGAAATCCTTTGAAAACGAAATGCCAATATTTTTATTCCAACTAAAAAACTTTTCTGGAGTCAACTTGTGCAATTGTTCCCTTGATGCTCCAAATTGAGATAGTAAGGCATCATTAATTTTGGTGATATACATTTTGGAGTAGAAATTTTTTAAAGCCTTTTCCAGATCAATCTGGTCATTCCAAAAAATTGGCTCATCAAGTTTCATGATAAAAAAACCATCTCCGGATCTAGAGAAAAAAAGATCTAATTCTTCCTCATTTTCTTGTAGTTTTTTTTCAGCATCTTTTCTCCAGGTGATATCACGCGCTGCAGTTACTCTCAATAATTTACCTTGATGGTTTACCATTCCCGATTCTACTTCAGCGTAAAATAAACTGCCATCTTTGCGTTTTGCCCTCACTTCATAGGGTGATGTCTCCTCATTTTTTAGTGCTTCAATAACGCGAGCATGATATTCAGGCAGCACGACAAGTTGAATGATATTTTTCCCGATCAATTCTTCTGCCGAATACCCCAACATGTTGACAAAAGATTGATTTACATCTAAAAGGATTCCCTTGTCATGAAGAAATATTCCTTCGAATGTGAGATTGGAAAGAAGCTTATACCTTTCTTCACTTTCTTTCAATTGTTTTTCGGCGATTTTTCTCGCTGTTACATTCCTAATTGCTGTTACCCGTAAATTTGGATCGTCAGGATTAACTCTTCTTGATTCCACTTCAGTATGTATTACTGTGCCATCAAAGGTACGTGCTAGTACTTCATAAGGTGAAGTGACTTCATTTTGCATCGCTTCGATAACCATTTGGTGATATTCTGGCAATACACATGTGGTGATAATATTCAAGCCAATCAAGTCTTCACGGTTATATCCCATCATTCTAGCAAATGATGGGTTTGTATCGACTACATTACCGTTACTATGGATAATTATACCTTCAAAGGTCAGATTATAGAGTGTTTTATATCTTTGTTCTACATCAATTAGATTTAGAGATTTAAAATTTGAATCGGTTTCCAGATCACCTTCGTTAAGGCTAATTAATTTCAAAATACCAGATATACCGGTCAGTTTGTTAAGATCTTTCTCAGGATATAAAGTTAAATGAACGGCAATTGAAGTTGCATTTTCGGATTTTAATGAAATGTACAAAGAGGCTTCATCAGCACCTGATAGTATATTTTTCAAACCTTTTGAAAGTGCCTTGGCATCTTTTTTTTCGAAGAATTGGTTAAGTTTTTTGCCAATACATTTTTCAGATTTTAATCCAGCGATATTTTCAAAGGCGATATTTACATATTCAATCTGGCCATGAATGTCTACAGATAAAACAGGATTTTGCTGTCTTTCTATGAGGTTGCTAAAATATTTCATTTAAATAATTCATATCAATCGTAAAAATAGGACTTTTAAATTTGTCCTAAAGAATTGTATTGCTTGATATTTCACTTAAAAAATTCAATGTATATGAATTGAACAAATTCAACTTTAATTATGGCAAAACAACTCAATTTATAGTATTTGCTTTAACTAAATAAGCGTCTAAAAATCCTCAAGGGTATCATAAAAACCACTTTAAATCCTTCTCGTGACAAGCCAAACAAATCTTCTGCTGTCAGTTTTGCTGCATCTTTTAGTAATGAGTCTTATAGGGTGGTGTAATCCCACCATTCAGGAGCGAGTAAACATTTTTTGTATTTCATGGAAGTAATATTATTTGGGGATTTATAATTTTATAGAGCGACCTTCTCTCGCTGATTTATCTGCAGCGAAAATAACTTCAAATGTTTTCATTGCCAGGCTAAGGTTTGTAAGAGGCATTTCTTTATTATCCTCTATGGCGGTAAAGAAGGCATTAAACTGATCCAAATACGGGTGATCAGAAACATCGCCAGAATCGAGCATTTTCATCGCCAGATTTGACCAGGTGTTTTTATCGGTTTTCAATTTCATGGAGTGGAACTGGTTGTCAAGCAAGCTTCCTTCACTACCTAATAAATGCGTATGAAAATAATAAGGCTGTAAACAATCAATACTTGACGTGCATTTGCCAATCGCTCCTTTTCGAAACTTTAAAATCGTAACGCTTGTGGCATTATATTCATAAGGTTTGAAATATGCATTTTGTGAATTGGATTCATAGCAAGTGACTTCCATGACATCATCATTCATACATAATAAAAGTGCATCAAGTGCATGGCATCCTGCAGAAAGGAGTGAACTACCTCCCAATTCTTTTTTTATATTCCATCGATACTGTCCATACCATGGTCCTATGCCGTGGTAATAATCAATTTCACCAAAATGCAGCTCACCTAATAATTGCTGATCGATGATGGATTTTGTAACCTTGAACTGATTCGAAAAGCGACATTCAAAGCAAACACACGTTTTGACTCCAGTTTCTTTTATGACGGATTCGATCTCTAAGCAGTCCTCCCACGTCAATGCCAGGGGTTTTTCCATAATTAAATGCTTGCCGGCACGGGCAGCTTTGATCGCATGCATTTTATGTTGATCCGGATAGCTGCAAATTGATACCACATGGATATTTTTATCCTGGAGCATTTGATCCAGATTGGTGTACGTCCTGATGGAAGATCCCCATTCCAAGCTTAGTTTTTCACTGTCCAATTCACGCGAAGAATAGATGGCTGATACTTGTGCATGTTCACTTTTATTTATTGCATCTATATGAGCAGTGGCCACCCATCCATAACCTATGATGCCAACATTATATTTTTTCACCTTCTTACCGATTTATATTTATGAGAGAACTTTATTATTGAAAAAGAAAATGTTCTCGTCCTCCAGAGTAAGTTAAACTATTTAATGTAATCGAACAAAATATTTATTGGGTACCTGGTCACTTCAATTAATCATAAATTTAGAGAATACGATCTATGTTATTGCAGTTCCGTCTAACTCTGAAAATTCATAGAAACTCGATTGATGTTCACTTTTTTTAATGATGCTCATCTATATTAAAATCCAGAATTAGCCAATTGTAAAAGAGCCATTATTTTCGTGTAGATTAATCTTTCAATCTTTTTCTACACGTTCCGAAAATATAAATTCAAATGCAAGTGAGAATAAATTTTTTTCAAAAATTCAAAAGCTGTTTTTTAGATTTTGTTATGTCGAGAATTGCTAGAATGG
>JAHEMV010000183.1 GCA_024643455.1 Cytophagales bacterium | reverse complement strand
ACCCGACCCGAAACGGAAGCAATTCGTACTTCACCAAATCCTAAAGAAGCGTTCGAGCAGTACTGGATAAATTTGGTCAAAATACCCAATCTGGCGACATCAACAGTACGCGAATTTTATACCCGGGTTGAGGGTGCTAATTACCTTTTTACAAATTTTAAAGAAGGCTGGAAAAGTGATATGGGCTTGATTTATATTATTTATGGCCCTCCAAACGATGTCTATAAATCTGAGGAAATCATCGATTGGGTTTACAACCGAGATCTAAGCATACCCACAGTACGTTTTTCATTTTATAAAGTTAAAAATGTATTTACGGATCAGCATTATACATTGCTGCGTAAAAAAACTTATGACAAAAACTGGTTTAAATCTGTTGAGTTGTGGCGGGACGGTAAAAAATAAGCAATGAAAAACGAAAGCAAAGAGCATCTCAATACCAATTTTATTTTTGGCATCCATGCCGTAACTGAAGCCATTGAAGCAGGGAAAGAAATAGAAAAAGTGCTTATACAAAGAGGGATTCAAAACGACATCATCAAGGACCTGATTTCAAAAATGAAAGGACTTAAAATTCCGTTCAATCAGGTTCCAATGGAGAAACTAAACAAAATAACCAGAAAAAACCATCAGGGTATTATTTGCTTTATCTCTCCTATTCAATATTTTTCTCTTGACCATATCATCGAGACGGCTTATTCAAAAGGTAAGGATCCTTTTCTGGTAATTTTAGATAGAATCACTGATGTGAGAAATTTTGGCGCCATTGCCAGAACCATGGAGTGTGTTGGTGCAGATGCTTTAGTGATACAAAGTCGTGGGAATGCCATGATTGGTGGTGATGCAATGAAAACATCAGCGGGTGCATTGAATATTCTTCCGGTTTGCCGGGAGGAGAATCTTAAAAACACCATCATGAATTTGAAATCGAGTGGTATAAGGGTGATTGGATGTACCGAAAAAACCGATAAACAGATTTATGAAACAGAGCTTCATGGCCCTTTGGCCATCATCATGGGTTCAGAAGAAGATGGGATTTCTCCAGAATATCTGAAATTATGTGATGCGGCAGCAAAAATTCCGATCGAGGGAAAAATAGAATCCTTGAATGTATCGGTATCTGCCGGAATTATTTTGTATGAAGCTTGGAGGCAGAGAAACCAGTGAAAATAAAAAATGGTCAATATTCCATGACCATTTTAAAATTCTGCATTCCAATTAGGTTGAAACAGGCTAAATAAATTTCTCTCCTTTTTCGCTTTTCACATCATTTACAATACTTCGTATTTGTTTTTCGTCATCCTTCTTGCAGATCATAAGTACATCATCGCAGTCTGCAACAAGGTATCCTTCCAGCCCTTGAAGTACTACCAATTTATTTTTTGGAGAACGAATAATACACTGACTGCTATTATACAACATAGCATTTCCATCAACTACATTTCCATTGCTATCCTTTTGATGGTATTCGTGTAGCGAACTCCATGAACCTAGATCTGACCAACCAAATTCTCCAGGTACCACATACACATTATCTGCTTTTTCCATCACACCGTAATCAATCGAAATTGATTTTGTCCTGGCATAGGCCCATTCAATTTTTTCTTTTTCCTGTTCAGTATAATATTGATCAGAAATCGCACTAAATGTTTCGGATATTTCTGGCAGGAAGTTTTCGAAAGCCTCTATAATATTTTTTACTTTCCATATAAAAATACCGGCATTCCATACAAAATCACCGCTTTCAAAAAACGCCTTCGCCAGTTCTAGTTGAGGCTTTTCTGTAAAGGTTTTTACTTTTTTGACTTCACCATTCGTCTCCTGTTTGTATTGAATATATCCGTATCCTGTCTCTGGCCGACTTGGTTTAATACCTATAGTTACAAGTTTCTCATCCGTTTTTGCAAAATCGAGGGCTACCTGGCACGTTCGAACAAATTCATCCTCCATAAATATGGCATGATCTGCAGGAGTCACAATCGTAGTCGCATCGGGATATTTACACGCAATCTTATAACTGGCATAGGCAATGCAAGGTGCAGTATTTCTAAGGTTAGGCTCTAATAATATCTGGTCATCCGTCATATCAGGCAGTTGTTCCTTTATCAGGCTATAGTAAGATTCATTAGAGACTATATAGATGTTTTCTTTTGGACACAAAGGCAAAAAACGGTGATAAGTAAGTTGTAAAAGAGATTTGCCTACACCGAGGACATCTAAAAACTGTTTAGGATGCGACTGCCGGCTATATGGCCAAAATCTGCTTCCTACTCCTCCAGCCATAATTATAACAAATGTTTCGCGGTTGGTTTCCATAAGTAAAATGTAACGGTTATCAAAAATTTGTTCAGTTCATATCAACAATAACTTTAACATAAATTATTGAAATATGGATGCAATATTCAAAAAAAAGAGTTTAATTTTACCATTCCATACTTAAAACATGGTATTAAAAATTAATATGAGGACTCGTCATATTAAAATTCCACATAATAATTAAAAACTCAATATTTAGTCAAATCAAGAAAGAGGACCTGCAGCGATCAGTTAAGAGACTAAATTAAAAATCGAAGTAATTTATTTTTTAAAAGTCATAAATAACTATTAATTTTTATAATCCTTTCGTTTTAGTATAGAATGGAATAAATACATAAATTAGTAAAAGAGAAATTGGATAAGTTAAGGGAAAAACTAAAAGAAGTATTTGGATTTTCGCAGTTCCGTGGAAATCAAGAGGTCGTTATCCAAAATATAATGGCTGGCAAGAATACATTTGTTATCATGCCAACAGGAGCGGGTAAATCTCTATGCTATCAATTACCGGCTTTACTAAAGGAAGGAACCGCAATCGTAATATCACCGCTGATTGCATTGATGAAAAATCAGGTAGACCAATTAAACGCTTTTGGCGTAAATGCTAAATTTCTCAACTCAACACTTACAAAAGGCGAAATAACAAGAGTTAAAAAAGAGACCTTATCAGGCGAAATTAAACTTTTGTATGTAGCACCTGAGTCACTCACTAAAGAAGAAAATATTTCTTTTTTAAAACAAGCCAAATTGTCTTTTGCAGCCATCGATGAAGCACATTGTATTTCAGAATGGGGACATGATTTCAGACCAGAATACCGAAGAATCAAAAGTATTCTTGATGAAATAGGTAATTTGCCTCTCATTGCATTAACCGCCACTGCTACACCTAAGGTGCAGTTGGACATAAAGAAAAATCTTGCGATGGACGAAGCGGATATTTTCCTTTCTTCGTTCAACAGGAAAAACCTCTACTATGAAGTCCGGCCAAAAGTCAACGTTAAAAAACAACTTATACGATTTATAAAAGACCATAAAGGAAAATCAGGAATTATCTATTGCCTGAGTAGAAAAAAAGTTGAGGAAATCGCCAATTTGCTCAAAGTAAATGACATAAAAGCTGCACCTTATCATGCAGGATTAGAGCCAAATGTAAGGGTGAAAAATCAGGATAATTTTTTAAATGAAGAGATTGATGTCATTGTGGCAACTATAGCATTTGGAATGGGTATTGACAAACCTGACGTTAGATTTGTTATTCACTATGACACACCAAAATCACTTGAAGGATATTATCAGGAAACAGGAAGATCAGGAAGGGATGGATTAGAGGGAAATTGCATCTTATTCTACAGATACAAAGACATTTTAAAACTTGAAAAATTCCAAAAAGACAAATCCGTAACAGAACGTGAGAACGCTAAGCTTCTACTTGACGAAATGTCGATGTACTCTGAGTCTTCAGTATGTCGAAGAAAGCAATTACTACACTATTTTGGGGAAAAATATGATGAGTCAAGTTGTGGGAAAACAATGTGGTGCGATGTATGCAAATATCCGCCAGAAAAATATGAAGGTGAGCATTACGTAACCCTGGTTCTGCAGACTGCGAAAGAAACAAATGAACGGTTTGGCTTGAAACATCTTTCTGATGTAATCCGAGGAGTTGAAAATCAATATGTCAAAAGTTACAAGCACAACGAATTGGCAGTCTTTGCGAAAGGGAATGAAGAAAATGAAGAATTTTGGAATTCTGTAGTCAGACAGACGTTGCTCCACCATTTTCTTGAAAAAGATCTGGATAATATTGGCGTTTTAAAACTTACTGAACTCGGCAAACAATTCCTAAAACATCCACATTCAATAACTCTGGTCAAAGACAAAGACTTTGAAAGCCTTATTGAAAATGAGGACAAAGAACCTCAGATCGTTACCAGTTCTTACGATGAAACGCTATTTGAGCTTCTCAAAAAATTGCGAAAAGACGTCGCCAGGGAAAAAAACCTGCCACCGTATGTTATTTTCCAGGATCCATCACTCGAGGAAATGGCTACGGTATATCCGACTACAACTGAAGAACTCGCAAAAGTCAATGGCGTTGGCATGGGTAAAATTTCCAAATTTGGTCGACCATTTTTGGAATTGATACAAGAATATGTTGATGAAAATGACATTATTACTGCTTCTGATGTGGTGGTAAAATCGGCTGTTAATAAATCAAAAACAAAAATATTTATCATTCAACAAATTGATCGAAAGATAGATCTGCAGGAGATTGCCGATGCCAAAGGGCTTACCTTTTCTGAACTTATAGATGAAATCGAAAATATTTGTTTTTCCGGAACAAAACTAAACCTAGATTATTATGTCGAAAATATGCTCGATCCTGATCGACAAGATGAAGTTTTTGACTATTTTATGAATTCACATTCAGATGACATATCAGATGCACTGAGTGAACTTGGAGAAGATGAATACGACGAAGAAGATTTAAGACTTTTGCGCGTAAAGTTTTTATCTGATCACGGAAATTAATTTTTTTAATTCTAAAAACTCACCATTAAATGAACATACTGGTTATCGGATCCGGGGGTCGAGAACATACTTTTGCCTGGAAATTAAGTCAAAGTAAAAAGTGTAAAAATCTATATATAGCCCCGGGTAATGCAGGGACAGACGGAATAGCTAAAAATATAAATATCGCTATTGATGACTTTGATGGAATAAAACAGCTAATTATTGAGAAAAATATTTCACTGGTCATTGTGGGGCCAGAAGCACCATTGGTCGAAGGCATACGCTCTTTCTTATTATCAGATAGTCGTCTTAAAAATCTTAAGATAGTGGGCCCTGGGACTGAAGGGGCAAAACTTGAAGGCAGTAAGGATTTTGCTAAAAATTTCATGAATAAGCATGGCATTCCAACGGCAGCATCCAGAACATTTTCAAAAGATACTTTAAAGGAAGCAAAGGAGTATCTGAGAACTGTTTCTTATCCTATTGTATTGAAAGCAGATGGATTAGCTGCTGGAAAAGGAGTGATTATTTGCAAAGGTTTGAAGGAAGCAACGACCACGATTGATAAAATGCTGGCGCATAGAATGTTTGGTGCAGCCAGCGAACAGGTCGTTATTGAAGAATTCCTATCCGGCATAGAATTGTCTGTTTTTGTTTTAACTGATGGAAATACCTATAAAATTCTACCTGAAGCCAAAGATTATAAACCCATTGGAGAAAACAATACCGGGCCAAATACAGGTGGAATGGGGAGCATCTCACCGGTAAATTTTGCCCAGGGTGAATTCCTCAAAAAGGTTGAAGAGAGGATAATCATTCCAACCATAAATGGATTGGAAGCTGATAAAATTGACTATCAGGGTTTTGTTTTTATAGGATTGATGAATGTTAAAGGAGATCCTTATGTTATTGAATACAATGTGCGTATGGGCGATCCTGAAACGGAGGTGGTTTTACCCAGAATTAAAACTGATTTAGTAGATCTGATGATCGCTACAGCAGATGGAACACTTTCTGATGTTGATCTGGAAATTGATTCAAAAACCGCTTCAACTGTAGTAATGGTATCTGGTGGATATCCTGATGAATATGAAAAAGGCAATCCAATAAGTGGTCTGGATAATCTGGTTCAAAACACCATCATTTTCCATGCTGGCACGAAAAGAGATAAAAATCAAATCCTAACCAATGGAGGAAGAGTTTTGGCAATAACTGGATTAGGCAAAACCATGGAAGAAGCATTGGATAATTCTTATGAATTAGTATCAAAAATCCATTGGGATAACGTTTATTTTAGAAAAGATATTGGGCATGATTTAAATACCTTAGTCTAATTCTTTTTTTAAATCCTCTTAAAGTATTAATTTCAACATCGTTTTTTATTGATTGAAACGTAACTAACCAATATACAAATGTCAGGTTGTGGTTCATGCGAAAGTACAGGTAATACAAGTGTAAAAGGTTGCAAAAACAATGGAACCTGTGGCACTAATGGGTGCAATAAACTGAACACCTTTGATTGGTTGATCGATATGGATCTCCCAATTGAAGAACGATTCGACATTGTAGAAATCCGTTTTAAAAATGGGAAAAAAGAATTTTTCCGAAACGCCGATAAATTCATACTTAACAATGGAGACCCTGTTATAGTAGATGTCCCAAATGGTCATCATCTTGGATTCGTGGCCTTACAGGGCGAACTTGTTCGCTTGCAGATGTTGAAGAAAAAAGTGGCAGATGACGATCAGATCAGAACAGTCTACCGGTTAGCCACGGAAAAGGACATCGAAAAATTTGAAGATGTCTCTAGTAAAGAACAGACGACTTTGCATCGAACACGGGAAATTATTTCCTCACAAAAATTAAACATGAAGCTCACCGACGTGGAGTATCAGGCTGATGGGACAAAAGCAACCTTCTACTATTCTGCTGATGACCGGGTAGATTTTCGTGAATTAATTAAAGCGTTGGCTTCTGAATTTAAAGTACGCGTAGAGATGAGGCAGATAAGTATGAGACAGGAAGCCAGTAGACTTGGCGGAATCGGATCGTGTGGAAGAGAACTTTGCTGCTCAACCTGGCTTACCGAATTCAAAAGCGTCACTACAACCGCGGCTAGATATCAAAATTTATCGTTGAATCCCAGCAAACTTTCAGGACAGTGTGGGCGACTAAAATGTTGTCTTAACTATGAACTGGAAACCTATATGGATGCACTTAAAGATATCCCGGAACTTAACGGTCCACTCCTCACCAACAAAGGAGAAGCTAAATTGCAAAAAACAGATATTTTCAAGAAAATTATGTGGTTTGGTTACGAAAGTGACAATTCATGGATTCCCATACCGACTGATCGGGTAAAGGAAGTAATCTTACTCAACAAAGAAGGCAAAAAACCAGCAACATTAAAAGAAGACAACATCGAACCAAAAGATGAAGTCTCAGAGGCACTTAATAGCGATTTGGAAAGACTGGACAAGAAATTCCAGAAGAAATCTAAAAATAAAAAAAGGCGCCCATCAAGAAAATTTAGAAACAAAAAAAACAAACAATAATATGAAGCGCTTCCCAGCCTGGGTTTTGGCTTGTTTTATTTTTATAGTGATAGGATGTGACAATAATAGGGTTTTTGAGGATAAAAAAGACTTCCCTGAGAAGTATTGGGTATTCAATAATCCAGCTGATTTTGAGTTTGAAATCGATGACACTGAGCAAGCATACAACCTGCTTTTTAATATTCGAAACACCCCGAAATATCAATATCAAAATATTTACTTGCAATACTACCTTGAAGATTCGACCGGGCGGTTGTTATCCAGCGAATTGAAAAATATACTTTTATTTAACACCAAAACTGGCGTTCCACTGGGTAAAGGATTAGGTGATATTTTTGATTTAGAAAGAACTTTTCTTGAAAATTATTCATTCGAAAAGGCTGGTAAATACAAATTGAGAATAGACCAATTTATGAGACAAGATAGCTTACCGGAAATACTCTCTGTCGGACTTCGTGTCGAACGGGCAAAAGAAAAGTAATCAATCCTTTGTAGGAACAAATCTGAGCAAACGATCTTTAATTGCCTCTTTGTCGTGCCAATATTCACGACTATGTACGCCAATAAATTTCCAATTCTTAGCAGAAAGAGTGAAAGGTGTATAAATATGCATATCCTTGATGGAAATACTCTGATGATAGATGTCGTCGTCCGTTATAATCAAACCCATATATTTACCGTCTGATTTAATAGTGAGATCTGCAAAGGGCATTTCCTCCACTATCTCCAAATTGACCTGTTGATCAAACGTCAATTGCTTTATTTTATCCTTTAGATACCAATCGATTCGATGAGGCTCCCTGGATTTCAAAAATGGCATAAAGTCTCCCTGAGAAACGCTCAAAGCATATTCCAGATATTTCCTAAGTAACTTAGGCCCTTCATTTTTAGTATCCTCCACTTTCAATTGCTGTGGGAAAATACTGGTAACAATGATTATTTTCTCTCTTGCCCTGGTAATGGCCACATTTAGTCTATTCTCTCCTTTTTGAATGTTTAGGCTCCCAAAATGATGATTCATTTTCCCCTTTTCATCAGGTGCATACCCAATTGAAAAAATGATAATATCGCGTTCATCTCCCTGAACATTTTCTATATTCTTAACAAATAAAGATGCTGGGTAACTCATGGATTTTTCAAGTGCTTTTGATTCGAGTCGATCCATGATATGGTCTTGTTGTCTGGCATTAAAAGATACAATTCCAATACTCTTTTTCGGTTCCTCCTGAATTAAGCGTTCGACAATAGCCACAACTTCATCAGCTTCTTTTTCGTTCACTTGTTTTGACCATCCTCCATCGACCTTAAAATATTCTATAGCAGGTTGTTTTTTATCAAGAATCCGTTTATCAGGGAGCAAGGTAAGACTACCCTTATAAAAATACTGGTTAGAAAATTCAATTAAATCCATGGACTGGCTTCGATAATGACCTCTCAGCTGGACTTGCATCAGATACTGACTTGCCAGATCGAGAAGTGAATCAATTTCCAATGATGGATCAACATTGTCTTCAAGCTCTTCCTCCCAACGGACCTTGTACAAGTCAAAAGGACTTAATTGCATCTTGTCGCCTGTAATTACGATTTGCTTTCCACGGTACATGGCTGGGATTCCTTGCTCTGCAAAACACTGGGAAGCCTCGTCAAAAATCACAAGGTCAAACAATTGGGCCATTGGAAAAATTGCAGAAACTGCTTCAGGGCTTGCCATCCAGCATGGGACCA
>JAHEMV010000682.1 GCA_024643455.1 Cytophagales bacterium | reverse complement strand
GGATATAAAGTAAGGCATCCTTCTTGGCTTGTACAGCACCTTACCCACATCAATATTTTGCTGCATCAAATCAAAAAAATTAGCAATAACATAAACTACAAATAAAACACTAAAGCCAAGCTGACTGTAAATGATGACATCTTCGATGGCTTCGACAAAAGAATCGTTGCCAGTGATAAAAAAGTAAGAAATCGTGAGATGAGCCGTAATCGCCAGGCAAATAAATAAAATCGCACCGAAAGGATTAAAAGAATACATGCCCTGATAAGTGACTTCCTTGGCTCGATAGCCCCAAATTCCAATAATTGCAGCTATAGTCAATAACCAAAATGAGCCTATCAAATACAGATCAATATTGATGATTTTAGCATTTCTTAACAGCACAAATGCAGCATTCAGCAAAAAGACCAGGCTTATAACCAGAAAATGAATTAATCCACTTTTATCACCAATCAAAGCTCCTGAAGTAATCACCCGCAATAAACCACTGAGGATTTCATGCCCGACCATAAAGGCAAAGAGCACGGTTAACAAGAGAGGTACATAAATTCCATAATTTGCCAGATGCAAAAAGGGCAGATCTACATAACTAAATCTATAAATAATCAATCCAAAAATAGCGGTGGCTCCCAGATGCACGAATAGCCTTACCGTAAATCCAATAGTTGGTTTTATAAAATGAAATATATAAAGCGATGGAAAATACAAAGCAAAAGCAATCAGTAAACCCAATTTGCTGTATGAATTGAATAGCATAAGGAAATCGAGTTTTAATCCAACAAACACTACGGTGAGCAAAACAACGGAAGCCACAAACCAAAATCGGTTTAAGTCTGTAACCAGTGCCAGCATAATGCTAATAAAAATCCCGATCCAGGCCAGCATCAAATAGGCCGGCCAGGTATTTACCTGAAGATCAGAAGCTACGAAACGTTGAGAAATTACATAGTTATCAACATATATTGGAAACGTGAATACTCCATTTCTATAAGAAGAAAACAAGTTTTTTACTGGATTAATTATGTTTTCGATGTTCCAATTGATCACGTAGCTACTACCTGAATAATACGTGAAGGCATATCCCAAAACGGAAACAACAAATATGAAAAGCAAGAATTGATAGATGGATTTATATGGTTTGTCCCATACATTCCAAAAAAAATCTGGTTTCATCCGGTGCGCATTTATTTAAAAAGTGAAAATACACTGAAAAAATTGTTTAAAACTCAAGAAATGAGATTTTCCTGAAAAATTTGATATTGAATTTGATCTATTAAGCATTTCGCGCTTTCAACTCAATATCAATAATTTCATAAACCCTGGATTTAAGCGATTCCAGATCATTCATGTCCATTCCTTTCGTTTCGATTGGATCATGGAAAATAATGACATTTTCATGCCGTTTTAATAAAAGCTTGCCATCGTCGGGAAGCAAAATCCAATTGTATGGAATGGTGATGGGCACTATGGCGATTTGCTTTTCAATCGCCAATCTGAATGCTCCATCCTTGAATCGGGCCATTTGTGGAGGTTGCTTACTGACAATTCCCCCTTCAGGAAAAATCACCAGATTTTGTCCCTTATCCAATTCTTTGGCACATTTGCCCAAAGCATCATATTTACTTTTCAGGTTTTCCCGATTCAGCGTGATATGGATATTTCGATACATGTATCCGAATAAAGGAATTTTGCCCAACGAATGTTTCCCAACAAAAATTGGTCTTACTTTATTAATACCGATTGCTGGTATATCTAGATATGAAAAATGATTTGAACAAAAGATATACTGCTGACGCAAATCGAGTTTTTTGCTGTAGATCTCTTTTATAGGAATAAATGACAAGGTGTAAAAAAGCCAGGCCCAAATCCGATGAAGCTCAAAAATAATTGGATGCCTTTTATTGAATCGAATAAGTAAGGCGAATAAGGGCAAAATGAATAAGAAAATCAGGGCAAATAGGGTCAGGCTATATGTAGAATAAATTCTTCTCAGTATCCGCATTAACAAAATGGTAAAAACATAAACTGAAAATTAGTACCCATTCATCGCTTTTCCAACGTTTTGACGAAAGTTAGTCATTTTGAGTTTTTTAGGTTGCGCAAAATCCTGCATTCCTGCAAATAACTCTTCCTTTTAGCAAAATCACCTCATGCTCTTTTAGGTATTTTTTACTTTCTATAACCAATATTTAAATTGTTTTTAAACAAATCCTTAGCTAAATTGTCAAATATTAGGAGAGTATAATTTGAAGTTGATAAAACCAAATCCGTGAACATTCATTCTACCGGTCGTATTATTTTTAAACTGATCTTTGTGATTGGTTCTTTCATCCTTTTCTCTGGATGCGACAAAGAATTGAATGAGATTGATGAAAATAAAGTACTTAAAAAACTTACAATTCAGGAAGAAGCACTCATCAATTCTACAAATAATTTATCCTTAGAAATTCTCAAAACAGAAACAGAAAATAACGAAAATGAAAAC
>JAHEMV010000182.1 GCA_024643455.1 Cytophagales bacterium | reverse complement strand
TATAGGAATAATGGATGGGAAATGTTTTTATAAATCGTCTAATTCAGCTAGTTCGTCATAATATCCTGAAGATAATATAGGAAATCTGCACCAGGTTCGGGGGTCAACGTTGAAATCATCCAAATGAAAGGCCGGTGCAGTCCGCTCCCGCTTCCATTGATTTCTGCACCATAAACCAAAGAATTTTTTTATGTGATTTTTTAGTATTGGGCTATCTTCCAAATTACGTGAATTTAGAATTTCATATATTTCCTTTGGCGCGAGTTTGTCGCGGATAGCTAATTTTTCAATCTCCACGATTACTGGATAAGGCATCAGGTCGTCTTCGTCCGTCTGACATTGCTCCAATGGTCTCAATTCAGCAGTTGGATTTAAACTATTTACGTAACCCAGACTTTTATATCCCAGGTTTATTTCAGCCCATTGAAGCCAGTTGAGAATAAAATGTTTATCCACTGCAGCAATTGGGGCGATACTGCCACTTGTATCACCATCCATAGTTGCATAACCTACATCTCCTTCACTTCGGTTTGACGTCACCAAAAGCAATGCATTTTTGATATTTGCCAACATCCAAATAATGGGAGACCTTGACCTAGATTGAATATTTTGCATAGCCAAATCGTCTTTTTCCCACGACAACGTCCGATTTAATACCTTTTGTATTTTTGATGAATAACTCTTCACTTCATCATCAATTAGCCAATAGTCAAATTTTGCTCCTATTTCCATGGATAAAGTTTTGGCGCTTTCCAGCGTTTCTTGCGAAGAGTTTATGGTTCCCTGATACGCACAATGCAAAATATTTCCAACGATATATTTTCGTTGTTCTGTTTCTTCTAACGTATTACATATTTCCTGCAACTCGGTCATATGCAGTTTGGCCAACATTGTTTCCAGCCCTAATTCTGCCAGGCTTCTACGAACCATTTCAGCGACTAGTACAGCACAGGATGAGGAATCAGCTCCCCCGGAAAGCGACAGGACAAATCCTTTGGAATGGCTTTTTCGCATATAATCAAAAAGTGCAAGGGATTCTGCCTTGGTAAAAATATCATTTTTATCCTCTTCAGGAATATTCAGAAGGCTCGTTGAAGGAGAATTTTCAGAAGGATCAATATCTACGGATATAAGATTGACATCATCAAATGACAATTTTTCATTGAAAAGCATTAGTTTTCCATGACCTGCAATCACAATTTCACCATCATAGATCATTCTTCCAGCTTCATTGCCCAGAAGGTTGGCATAGATATAATAACAATTGAACATTTTGGAACTACTAACTACCAATCTTTCGCGCGTTGCTGATTTGTTAAAAGCGAAATGACTGGCACTTGGATTGAGTATAAGCTGCACATTTCTTCCATCAAAACGACAAGCTGGTCTTTCCGGCCTCCACGCATCTTCACAAATTTCAAATCCGGTGTGGACACCAAATAAATCATATGTCAGGTCACCAAAAGGAACTTTTTTACCATCAAAAAGAATTTCTGTTATTTCGCCAGGCTTCCATGCTTTAAACCATCTTGGTTCGTAATGCACTCCATCATTAGCCAGAAATTGCTTGGCAGTAATTCCGATTATTTCCCTGTTTTTGATTACTGCCACGCAATTATATGTATTTCCATCAAACCGTATTGGTAGACCAATGCTAACAGCTATATCCACGACCTCATTTTTGATTTGATGAAGCATAGATAATGCTTTTCCAGGAAGCCATTCGCTAAGAAAAAGATCTTCACATCCATATCCTGTAAGACTGAGCTCTGGAAGACACAATATCTTTACTCCTTCATCACGGGCTAAATAGATGGCTTTTTTAATATTTCTAAGATTATTTTCCCAATGAATAGGAATTTGATTGAGCGCAGCACCTGCGACTTTTATTTTTGGCATACACGTTTCCCTGGAAATGTAGTGGCAAATATACTATTCAATAAGAAGTTTTTCACACGATTTTTGTGCGGCATCTTGTTCGGCTTTCTTTTTACTATAACCATTGCCCTCAGCGATTGGTTTACCTTCCACTTGTAGTTCTGCCCTGAATTCTCTATTGTGACTGGATCCTTTTACTTCAGTAATCTCAAATTTTATATCCTTATTTTGACGATGCGCCCATTCAATTATTTTACTTTTATAATTGGTGTTCACAAGGACAATTTTATCAAGATCATATTGCTGTCTAAGCAATTTTTTAATGATAAATTTTCTAGTGGATTTATACCCTTTATCCAGGTAGATGGCACCGATCAATGCTTCGAGTGTATCTCCGTAAATTGATTTATATGATTGCCGGTTCGTACGATTGTTGGTATATTCCAGGATATTGGAAATGCCCATTTTTTTTGCGACAAGATTCAAGGCATCTCGATTGACAATACGACTTCTGATTTCGGTCAGAAACCCTTCATCTTTGAGTGGGTATTTTTTAAATAAATATTCCGCGACTATAGATCCAAGAACAGCGTCACCCAGGTATTCAAGTCGTTCGTTGGACTCTCTGAAACCAATATCATTTTGTTTGGCAATAGAGCGATGCTGAGTAGCTAATTTATACAATTCAATATTACGCGGACTTATCCCAGCAATATTTTTTATTGATCTAATTAACTTCTTATTGTCTTTTGAATTAAAAAACAACGCATTAAAGATTGTCCTTATCAAAGGAAATCAGGTTTAAATGAACTTCTTAAAAATAACTGAGAAGTTATGTCCTCCAAATCCAAAAGTATTACTCAAAGCGGCATTTACTTCTCGTTTTTGAGCCTTATTAAAGGTAAAATTAAGTTTATTATCCAACTCATCATCATCTGTAAAATGGTTGATCGTAGGTGGAATTATCTGATGTTTTATTGCAAGAATTGAGGCAAGTGATTCTATTGCTCCTGCTGCACCCAACAAATGTCCAGTCATGGATTTTGTAGAGCTTATGTTTAGTTTATATGCGTGTTCTCCAAACACACTTTTCACGGCTTTGGTTTCACTAATGTCTCCCAATGGTGTTGATGTGCCATGAACATTTATATAATCGATTTCTTCTGGCTGCATATTGGCATCTTCAAGTGCATTTCTCATAACCAACGTTGCGCCTCGTCCTTCTGGATGTGGAGCTGTGATATGATAGGCATCAGCCGACAATCCGCCTCCAACTAACTCTGCATAAATATGAGCTCCTCGTTTTTTGGCATATTCCAATTCTTCTAAAATTAGACCGGCTCCCCCTTCTCCTAAAACAAACCCGTCCCTGTCTTTGTCAAATGGTCTTGATGCTGTTTCAGGGGAATCGTTTCGTTCTGAAAGCGCTCTTAGCGCGTTAAAGCCAGCGACGCCAGCCTCAATGACGGAAGCTTCTGATCCACCAGTAATCATGACATCGGCTTTCCCTAATCTTATGTAATTAAATGATTCTACAATAGCATTAGTCGCTGATGCGCATGCAGAAACTGTAGCAAAGTTTGGACCTCTGAATCCGTATTTAATACTGATATAGCCTGCGCTAATATCAGCAATCATTTTAGGTATAAAAAATGGATTGAATCTTGGGGTGCCATCTCCGCGGCCGAAATTTAAAACTTCTTCCTGGAATGCTCCTATTCCACCAATACCAGAACCCCAAATTACACCAGCTCTGTCTCCATTAATTTTTTCAACATCAAGCTTCGAATCCTCGAAAGCCTCTTGTGCTGAAACAAGAGCAAAAATGGTAAATAGATCAAGTTTTCTAACTTCTTTACGATCTAGGTAATCTGTTGGTTCAAAGTTTTTTACCTCGCAAGCAAATTGAGTTTTGAATTTTGAGGCATCAAATCGTGTGATTGGGGCAGCACCACTAACACCGTTTACCAAATTTTTCCAATAATCTTGAACATTATTGCCAAGCGGTGTTAGCGCTCCTAACCCGGTAACTACTACTCTTTTTAAATTCATAAAAGAATTTTTGTTGAAAAAAGATATTTAGCTTTTTACGTTTTCTTCTAAATATGCTATTGCTTGACCTACTGTGGCTATGTTCTCAGCCTGGTCATCAGGAATAGAAATGTTAAACTCCTTTTCAAACTCCATAATCAACTCAACTGTGTCCAAAGAATCAGCTCCCAAATCATTTGTGAAACTTGCCTCTGGAGTAACTTCTGATTCCTCTACTCCGAGTTTATCAATAATAATTCCTTTTACTTTTTGTGCAATTTCTGACATTTTATTCTGTAGATTTTGTTAAAACTCAGTGCAAAGAAATACATTTCGCAAATCAAAATCAAACTATTTTTTCAAACTTCGATTTTTATGGGTTTAGAACGATTTTAAGCCTATTTTTGAATTATAATCAAAATTTTTCCTTGAGACTAATACGCTATTGTTAAATTTTTAATTTCGTTTAGTTGACTACGAGTATATAAAATTGAATTTACTTAATTAAAAGGAGATCCGTTAAAAATGAAAAAACGAAAACTTGAAGCTGAAATAAATTATGATTTTTCGTTGTTCGGAATTATCTCACCTTTAAAAGAATATAAACTTGCCTGGTCGCTGAATAGCAAATTGGATATGCATTTGGACAAAGAAAAGGATATTGAAATTGAATTCTTGAAGAATCAAAATCTTTTGATTTCTAATTTTCTATATCAAACAGAACATAGTAGCATACGTCTGTTAAAAAATAAATCAGTCGACCAATTTGCAGATAATTCGGCCTTTTTATTGCCAGAACTTCATCGCTTTGATTATTTTATTATCATCCAGGGTTTTGATGGAGTGTATTCTAGTCAAGGTATAAAGGAAATATTATCATCAATACCTCAAATTCAATTTGTACAAAGTTTCCCAATTGATAGCCTCAAATCAAAAGAGAACCTAATCTTCTAAGTTAGGGATCAATTTTTCAGGTTTCACCAGAATTGCTTTTTCTCTTTCAACCAGCACTGTGCCTGCAGGTGCACCTTTAGCTTTTCGAACATATTTTTTTGGCGTATACAATACACTGCATAACGAGACGGATTTGTTTTTTGAATAATACGCTGCAAACGCGGCCGCTTTTTCTATAACACGCAATGGAAAATTCTGGTTTGATCGATTTCTTATAATCACATGAGAGCCAGGAACATCTTTGGCATGTAAAAATAAATCATCCTTTTTAGCTGTGTGAAAAGTGAGCCGCTCATTTTTTTTTGCGTTTTTCCCAATTAATATCTCATAATCCATAAAATGAACCTCATGATATGGTGATTCCTCCTGTTTTGCCTTAGTTTTTAATTTGTTTTCAAATCGATTCTTTATAATGCCATGATCAAGGTTATCTATTTGTTTTACCAATTCATCTATTTGAGCCTTTTTTTTATCAATATTCCTGTTCAAAGCATCAATTTCCAATTGTTGCTTTTTTGCCTTCTTATAAAACTTCTCAGCGTTTAGCTGAGGAGACAGCATTGGTTTTAGATCAATTTTTACCGGCTGCTGAGTATAAAAATCGATCACTGATATCTCATTCGTATGCGCTTTGATAAGGTGCAAATTGGCCATAATCAAATCGCCAATATGTTTGTAACTTGTTGCAGTACTCAACTTTTCGAGTTGATTGGAAGTTTTAAAAATGTACGATTCGTTTTTTCTGATTTGCGCGTTCAACGAATTGCGCTGGCTTGATTTTTCCTTTTCTACTTTATATATCGAATTAAAGCGTTTATAAAACGCATTTATACATTCGATTGGTAATTTGTAGTTTAGATCCTCGTCCAGAGTTTTATATAGATTAAGTCTTGGAGGCAGGTCTGTTGGTTGATGGATAAAAAAAACCGGTTTATTCAAATATTCTAATAGTTCGCTGAGACAAATGTATTTCTCATCCAGGTTTAAATCACTATAATTTTTTTGCTGGAAATAAGTATCAAAGCTATTGCCAAAAGTTGGAATCAACTCTTTATAATTTCCATTCATACGTTCGAAAGATGACTTTGTCAGATCTATTTTTTTTTGGAGCTCCTTTATTTTAATTCCAAAATCTTGCTTTAAATTATTTTTAAATACCTGTAAAGGCTTCATATTCTTAAGCAAAATAACATTGGATCTATTCCCGTACATTTTAAAAAGCAATTGAAATCCTTTAGAAATTTGTAGATAAAAACTTCTGTCTTGCTCAAATTGCACGATATCCATTACTTTGTGATCGATGATCGGATAGAAAAGATCAACACTATTTTTTCGTGCTCGGCTAAAGCTCTCCGGAAAGGAAAGGCAGCAAAATGAGGGATCAAGATGGGCTTTTATATATTTTTCTTCGGAACCATTTTCCAAAGCAATAATTAATTCATCTTTTAGTTGGCTAAAGACCTCGCGAATTCGGAATCCTACTAGCTCATCTTTAAGTTGTTTGCTCAGTTTCCTAAGAAAATAATAATTATTGTGCATGATCAACTCAATATTGATAGACCATCATAAGCCAGAAAAACATTTGGTGGTAGTTCCTTGGAGACTTCTTCATGCAATCCCATGTTGTGACTAATATGCGTAAGATATGCCATTTTCGGTTTTATAATCTCTATAACCTTTAATGCTTCCATTAAAGTAAAATGTGACAGATGATCATCTTTTTGCAATGCATTTATAACAAGTGTTTTAGTCCCATGGATTTTATCCATTTCTTTGGTGGGAATACTATTGGCATCTGTGATATAGGTAAAATCCATAATACGAAATCCAAAAACAGGAAGTTTATGATGAATTACCTCAATTGGAGTGATCGATAAACCATCAATCCTGAACTTTTCATTTGTGATTTCATGAATTTCAAGTTGAGGAATACCAGGATACTTATTTTCAAATGCATAGTGGAACTCTCGTTTTATTTGATCGATCACTGATGCATTTCCATAAATAGGCATTGGTTTTTTCTGCAAATAATTGAAACTACGAACATCGTCTAATCCTGCTATATGATCTCTGTGTTCATGGGTATAAAGTATGGCATCAAGTTTTTGAAGGCCTGCTCTGAGTACCTGGTATCTAAAATCTGGTCCTGAATCTACTATAAGTTTTAATTCATCTGACTCAATCAGTACTGAAGTTCTTAGTCTATTATCTTTTTTGTTTTTTGACGTACAAATACGACATGAGCAGGCGATTACCGGCACTCCCTGGGAAGTCCCTGTCCCTAAAAATGTAATTTTTAAACTCAATTTTCTATATTAAGCTCGTTGTATAATTTCAAGTTTTTGGGATTTAATTTCTCAGTATTGAAATCGATGGTTTTTAGTATATCCAGAAGACAATTGATTTTTCCTTCGAGTGAGTAAAATCGATTAACAACTACAACCTTAGTCTCCCGGATGATGCAGTATCCCGAATTAAAATTCCCTTTTTCATACCTTAATATATAATCTGACTCCGAAAAAATATCCTCAAGCTTATTGAGAAAATGGTTGGAATATTTAATTTCCATTTAGCTAGTCAAATTCTTCACGGTATCTACAAGGTTATCAAAATTCAATGGCTTTTGAAGGTATTCATTGATTCCTACACTCTTGAAATCTTCCAAAGTATAATTCTTCGCGTTACCGGTAATGGCGACAATTGGAATTTTGGATTTTTTTGGATCTTTAAGTGCTCTTATTTCTTTTGCACATTCCATACCATCCATTTGAGGCATATTTATGTCCATTAGAATGATATCAAAATCTTCATTTTCTAACATACTGAGTACCTGTAACCCATTTTTTGCAGAAAAGATTTCGTAATTCTGAATCTGAAGAATCTTCCTTGTTAAGTTTTGAATTACTGAACTATCCTCAGCGATAAGTACTTTTTTTGGCTCCATGTTTATTTATTTAGAAAAGTTGGATAAAACTTTTTGAATTCTTCAAAACGGTGTTTCAGCATATCCAATTCACCAGCCAGTTCCTTATAAATTTTCTTTTCCTTTTTCAATCTGCCTTCAATTTCTATAGTTAGATTGGAAACTTTTTCTATCCCTAAGGTTCCGGCATTACCTTTCAGTGTATGCAAATTAATTAAAATATTCTCGTAGTTGCCATCATTTAATGAAAGAATACAACTATCAATTTGTTCTCGACTTTCATATTCAAAGTCAGAAAAGACATTTAGCACCATTTCTTCACCACCATATTTTTTTAGTTGTTCTACGACTTCCAAATTGATAATACTATCCTGGGCAGGGACTGTAGAGACTTCAATTTCCTTAACTCCACGTTCAATGTGAAGAAGGTAGCGAATCTTATTTAGTAGCTCACTGGCTTTGATGGGTTTTGAAATATAATCATCCAAACCAGATTTTATAAAACGTTCCTTATCCTCTTTCATGGAATAGGCAGTCATAGCGACTATTGGTGCAAGGTTTTTAATACCAAGTGCTTTAATTTTTTTTGTTGCAGTCACCCCATCCATATCTGGCATTTGGATGTCCATAAAGATGATATCGTATTTCCCTTTTTTCGCTTTATTTATTGCGTCCTGTCCATTGACAGCTACATCGACCTTGCAACCTGATTTTTTCAGGATTTCTCCAGCGACCTGGCGGTTTACCATATTGTCATCAACAAGAAGTACATTAGGAACGATTTCATTGAAAAAATTAGTGATCTTGACATCCTTCTTCATCAATTCATCTTCATCAATTATCTCTTCGTCTGTTTCTTCTGCTTCAAATGTAAACCAAAACGAACTCCCCAATCCTAATGCTGAATAAACTCCAATATCACCACCCATGAGTTTGCAAAGCTCTTTGGAAATGGATAATCCAAGACCAGTGCCCCCAAAAGATTTGGTTGATGAATCCTCAATCTGGCTAAAACTGCTAAATAGTTTTTTTACATTATTCTGCGATATGCCAATACCACTATCACTCACCACGACTTTGATAATGGTTTTATTGCCATTTTTTACAATAGTCTTCAGACTGATATTAATGGATCCCCCGCCATCAGTAAACTTAATCGCATTTGATGTCAAGTTAGCGAGTACTTGAAGTAATCTTGTTTCATCGATCAAAACCTTCTTCGGGAGATTTTTGTCCATGTGATAGTAAAGATTGATATCTTTAACCTGTGCTTGCTGTGAAAACAAGGCATATAATTTCTCCAGAGTACTTTTTAATTTAACAGGGATTTTTCTTAGTTCAAGCTTACCTGCATC
>JAHEMV010000181.1 GCA_024643455.1 Cytophagales bacterium | reverse complement strand
TCGCCTGGTTGAATCCTGACTTTTTGTTTTGAAGGAATGATATCCACCTGATGGTGATGATAAAATGAAAGATCTGCTATCAAAGCAACATCGGCCGTATTTTTAAAATGCACGTAAGCGGTCCCGTTAGTAAATTTTTCTTCCGGATTTGTCAGGATTACAGGCTTAAAACTGGCATTGGCACTTAGGGTTTGGGCCATTTTTTTTGTATCGGCATTGGCAATATCGTGGGACAAAATACCATCCAATCTCAAATTGGCCATGATTGGACCGTTGTCCGCCATCGTTATCCAAACGATATGATCAAATTCTCCAAATCTATTTCCTCGTAAAGTACTCCCTGCACCTGTAGTTCCCAAAACATAATAATTCGTTTCATTACGTTCGCTATGTTCATAATGATGCTCATGCCCTGCAATTACAGTGTGCCTTCGCGTGTTTAAAGCCTCTTCAATTTTTTCAAATCTACCTCCCGTATCATATTTCCAGATCGGATGATGCATGAGGACAAATGTCCACCGAACATCCGGATTTTCATTGATGGAATTGATGGCATAGGAAGTTTGCTCTTCAGTCAGATTGTGATCATGGTCATCGTTGGAATCCATAATTACAAACAAAACATTTTTATACACGAAGTGATAATATCTTCTCCCGTAACGCTCCTCCCATTCTTTCTGCATTACTTTATTGGTGATGTCATGGTTCCCGGGGAGGTAAAAAAATGGCATATTGAGCTTATCAATTTTTCGATTGAAATCCTTCCATTCCTCTTGAATGATTATAGTATCCTGTGTATATCCCGCAATCAAGTCCCCGACACATAAAACAAACTCCGGCATCATCATATTTAGTTTTTCAACTCCCTGTTCAAATATCCCAACTCGGGATCCACCAGTATTATCACTTACCAGAGCAAATTGGAAATTATTCGGATCGTTGTAAAAATCAAGATCAGTCCATGGTTTTTTAACGGTTTCTACATCCGTTTTAAAGAATTTGGCATTCTGACCACTAACAGGGAATGAAAAAATAAATAAGAAATAAATGACAAAAAGTGACGCGCTTGATTGATATCTCATTGTTTCCTTATTATTTACTTTAAAAATACCGGCTGTGTCCAGGCAAAAAACTGTTCACTCTTTGATGATCGGCTTCTGGAGTACGTGACTTTCCCACGAATATAGGTCACATCAGCAGGGACATCAATTTTAGCGGATGTACCTGTAAATCCTTGCAGGACTCGACCTTTATCGGTGATAAATTCTATTAAAAATCCATCCGCAGCTTTTTCATTTTTATACCCTACCACGTAAGGGCTTTCGGTTGCCAATAACGTTGCATCCTCATCGGCCTCAATGGCATACGTCCTGGAATTAGCCTGAATCTCCTTAAGCATCACGCCACTTGATGAATAGAACTTTCCAGCTTCCATTGCATTTGTTATGGCATCCGGTGTCAATTTTTCGCTTTGTACCATTACCCAGCCGCGGCCCGGATTGCTCACATCAACACCCCAATCGTGAAAAAAATGGGCATCATCGGAAGAAACTCCATAAATTTTTCTACCTGCTGTTAACAAGGAGTCCCATTTCTGTTCCATAGAGGCATGCTTTTTATTTCCCCAGACATTTACATCCGGGTGACCATTGTACAACTCGATCATATTTAGCCGATCGACTTGTTGAATGTTTGCTGCAGAAACGCCAGATCTCCAGTTAGGATGATTAAGTATTGGGATACCTCCAGCTCTACGCGTGGAATCTACATGCTTTTGCATATAGTAGATTTTTAGATTAGTAAATGGATTATTTTTAATCGAATCGTATTTAAATGGATATCCGATTGAAACCAATCGATTGATGTTCATGGCTGTCGTATGAATTTCTTCCTCATCACTGAGTTCTTCGCCCGGAATTAAAATGAAATCTGCTCTTCGATTTTGTGGAAGGTGCACACTGTCAGGATTAATGAACGTATTATGTTCACTCAGGATGAGAAAGTTATAATCCCTTTCCAGGTACCACGCCGCTACTGTATCCGGAGAGGTATCTGCATGTCCACACAATACTGTGTGGGTGTGGGTATTACCTTTGTACCACTGTGAAAGTTGTTGCTCAGGTTTACTATTGCATGCTCCTAATACTAGCAAAATTAAAATAATGTTTCTCATACCTGGAATTATTTAGTGATTGAAAACATATCAACTACCTCACCACTTTTGCTATACGCGGTGTATTTTAAATTATTCTTATCAATCTCCATGAGTTGGTAAAACTGTCCAGCCTTATATCTTTTTTCGGCATATGACTCTTCTCCAATATCGTCATGATTTCCTTTGGTTCCAATGGATACTGCATAAACTGTCCCTTCATTGAATGATTTCATCACTTTACCGTGATTAATCGGCTTCGATCGCATGTAATAATGTATATGCCCTCCCATTACCATATCCACATGATACGTATCAAAAATACCACACCAGGCTTCCTGAATATCATAATATGGCTCTTCAAAATTATATGGAGGAAAATGGAACATGACAAATTTCCAGGTGGCATTCGTATTCTTTAGTTTATCCTCAATCCAATCCGTCTGGTCTTCGTTTGGCTGTGTAGAATCGATCATGAGAAATAAGGCATTCCCGTATTCAAATGCATAAGTGCTTTCGGGATCCACTTTCGGGGGACCATTTTCAGGTAAGGCAAATAATGCATAGTACATCCACGCTCCTAATCCATCTTGACGATCGTGATTCCCTAAAACTGGCATCAATGGTTTATAAGAAAAAACATCTTTAGCATATCCAAATAATTCGTCCCATTCGTTGCGATACAAACCAGTGGATACCAGGTCTCCGGCTATTGAAAAAAAGGCCGTTTCTTCATTCTTCATATTGGCATCCTGCAGCATCTCTGCCCATTCCGGATCACGATGTGTATCGCCAAACCAGATGAATGAGAATTTGTCAGTATTCTTTTTTTCTGTCTTAAATTCGCGGACATCCGACCAGGTTTCGGCACTCTGAACTTTATATTCATATTGTTGACCATCAAGTAAATGATCTAAATGTGCAGTAAATCGATTTACATAGCGATCATTGTACAACATCCTGTCCTCCAACAACAACTTTTTTGCTTTAACCTGCATGGTATCTGAACTCTCCCTTAACCAGTATTTTACTATTCCATCGCCTTCCGAAATGTCGCTTCTCCATTGAATATCTATGGAATTGGAGGGATTTTGACTCCAGGTAAGCAAAATCTGATCTGGCTTTTTAGATGACGGGAATTTTGTTTTCCTGAACGCCCCTTCGACATGTGCTTCGCGAGCCCTACCCCTAACAGTTGTAAACAAAGCCTGTCCTTCCAGCTCGGCCGGGAACTCGGTGATTTTCAGATCGGACCAGTCATGATACGTAAACGCTCCTTTTTTCATAGTCATGATCGGATATTCTTCAGGAAAATAATTTGTGATTTTCAAATCGTCACTTGTATTGATTGGCCCCACACAGATGAAATATACGGTACGATGCATATCAAATCCATTGATCCCTAAATTCACTTGTCCAGCTTCGAAATTTTTCTGCCAAACTTCATATACATATTCATCATTTTTAACTATTCCATCTGTTTTTTTAAATCCGGTTTCCTCTAACCAAAATGGCTCGTTTGGTTGACTACCATTTCTCATCAAAGAAACCGTCACCGGCACATTCACATCAAAATATTGATAACGGGTGGCCAACACTTGCTTTTCATCTTCAGTCAGAAAATTCATCATATATTTATCGTCAATAGCATCATATTGATCAGAGGGAACATTTTTATAAAGCCGTGTTATCACTTCATCCATGACGCTTTTTATCGTAACAATCTCATCAGAAGCAGACCGATCGGAGCAAGCTGAAAATACAATGAGAAAAAGTAAAAATTGAACTTTCAATAAACGCATTTAATAATGGTTAAGGATGTAAACTTCTCTTCTTTAAGGATATTAATAACAATGATGGCTGGTCAGTCTGAATAATATTTGCACCATATTTCAGTAATTTATCCATAGCTTCGCCCTCATCCTCAGTTCCAAAAGCCGGATCTATTTCACCTAATGCATTGATCCAAATACGTGCTTTATTCGATTTAATCAAATTAGTTAATTCCGGATTGTAGAAAGAAAAATCAATATGAATCACCTGAGGATCAAACCTTGTAATGGCCGAATCTGCCATTTGATAAGAATATGCCCTGGGCATCAGCATAAATACAGGATCGGCATTCCTGACATATTGTAGTGCATCATAGTCATTGTCAAAAAAGAATACCTGGTCTTCACACCCCTGTTTTCTTATGACTTCAATGATCGGATCCAGCTGATCTGTTTTCAGATCAATATCGACCATAATCTTATTTTTTATCAGTTTTAAAGCCTCCTCGAATGTGGGTATAGTATTTTCGGTGGTATCACCTTTATGAATTAGTTTGAATTTCTTTAATTCTTCGAGGGTATAATCCGAAGGCTTACCTGTCCCGGTAGTTGTCCTGTTAATTGTACCATCATGCATCAACACAGGTACACCATCTTTTGTGACTTTGACATCCAATTCAACGATATCTACTCCAATTTTTATTGCATCCTTTATTGCAGGCACAGAATTCTCCGGAAAATTAAGATGGGACGCCCGGTGTGAGGCAACCAATACCACCTTTGAATCGGAATCCAAAAACGCTTCTTGAATCTGTTCCAGGGAACTTTGACTAAAAGCAGTTGATATGAAAAGTAAAAATAAAACTGAACTTAAAATCTTCTTCCAGTACATTTAATAATTTTTTAGCCTTTAAATTTTATTTATGAATATCATTAAACCCCGTACTTATTCTTCAACATTTACCCTTTCCGGAAAATCAGGTGTTTTGTTAATTAATTTATTAGGACCATTGTTAGTTTTTACCAATTCAAATGCATCATATAATTCTCCTGTTGCCGTGAAAGCACCATAAGTCAACGTGTCGCTTTCGATGGTTATGATTTGAAATAATTGTGTATTCCCAGCCCGACGATCCATCCATGGATCTTCAGAAACATCATACATTTTTGGCCCGCTTACTGAAACTACGTACATAGTGCCAAAGGTCTTTTCATTTACGAGGTTACCGGTTGGCACATTACTTACCATGCCTCGGCCATAGGCATGATCATGACCCTGAAGGATAATATCTACTTTATGTTTATCAAAAATTGGCTTGAATGCATCCCTGAATTCAACATTATCCCGGTTTGGTTTTGTAGAAAAAATCGGATAATGAAATGTAATTGCTGTCCATTGCCTTGGATCATAGGTAAGAATAGAATCAAGCCAATCATACTGGGCCATTTTGTATTCTGGAGATTCATCAATCTGTTCAGCATCTAGCGATACGATTTTTAAATTTGGATAATTGACCTGGTAACACAATTCTTCCAGACCGGCAGGACCATTCTTTGGCAGATTAAATTGCTTTTTCCATTGAGGAGAAAGCACCATATTTTTATATTCATGATTGCCGGGAGTCATCACACTTGGAACCATGGCATGAATAAAGGATCCGGCAAAAAACCATTCTCCCCACTCAATATCTCGGTCAAACCGATTGATCAGGTCACCGGCATGGAGCATAAAATCTACATCGGGTACAGATTTATAGGCTTGTCTTATGACCCGGGACCACATGGATTTTATATCATTCTGGGCATCTCCAAAATAGACAAAAGATATTTTTTTGTCTGGTTCTGGCATCTGAATTTGAAACCATTCGCTCCATCCTTGCTCAGAACCAACACGGTAAACATATTTTTCTCCAGGCAATAAGTTATCAATAGTTGCAGAATGATACGTCGCGGCTATCTCAGGGTCGTTTTCCGGTTTATAAACCAACGTTTCTCTTTGTCCTAAGACATCATGGGTTTGTTTTGTAAATTCCGGGCCATGTGTTGCCTGGGCAATTTGAACTTTTGACGTTGTTATAGTTGTATCTGTTCGCCAGTTAACCGCTACTGAATGAGTAGGATCATTTGTTAAATTCAATATAATCCGATCTGGAGTGGAGGTCGGAAATAATAAATTGGAATAGACTCCCATATTCTCAGGGGTAGTAACTAATGGATTTTTTGTATTAATTCCTGAATCACACCCTACGATAAAAAATATGATCCCATGTAAAAGCAAATAATATGGTGTGGTTATTCTTTTTAATTCAAAATACATGACTTGTTTTTCTGATTATTTATAATTAAAAATTAAGCTAAGCTTTCTTACTATTAAATTTTAAAACATTTAAAAGAATACACATTTTTTAGCATTTCATACCATCAAACGAATAAAAAACTATAAATAAATCATTTATATATTAGTTCTCGATAGTCAGATGATGACCATTCTTAGTATAATTAGATGAATACCGATAGATAAAAAAAATTAACACTACCTTATATTTTAAAAACTGTTATGAACAAAAAAATCATTTTTTCTTTCCTGTTTTTTGGATGCATCATTTTTACATCTTTTGCCCAGGATTTTAAGGCAGGCGCTGCTTTACGAATAATAACTCCCGATCCATTGCTGCCTGTTTCGGGCGGGATTGGAACACCAAATTCCGTATCACAAAAGCAAGGTGATTTATTTGCCCGTGTTATGGTTCTCGAAAAAGGGTCAACACGCGTTGCAATCGTAGGAATTGACAATCTTGGATGGCCAGCTGTACTAGGTGATAAATCAAGAGAACTGATAAAAGGCATTGCCCCGGAAAATATCATTATCGGCGTCACCCATACACACAGTGCTCCTGACGCATATGGCTTTCCCAATGAAAAAGGGGAAGTATTGGCGGACATGAATTACCTGAACTGGTGCGCACAGCAAGTGGCAGATGCGGTAAACGAGGCTATAACTAAACTTGAACCGGCATCTTTAAAAATTGCAGTAGGTGAAGCCAAAGGCAAAATAGCCTATAATTATTACGCCCCTGAATTATATGATCCTCGATGTGGGGTAATCCAGGCCATAGGCACCACTGGAGTCAACAAAGGAAAGGTTATTTCCACTCTGGTCAATTATGCTATTCACCCAGAGGTAATCGGATCAGATCGCGGTATATTAAGCCCGGATTTGTGTGGCCCATTGTATGATCGAATTGAATCGGAAGCTGGTGGCATTGCCATATTTATGAACAGTGCACAGGGAGGAATGGTGACTGCTGATACACGAAGACCAAATGACAAGGAAGCAAATGATTGGGCAGAATGTGTTCGAATTGGTGAATTGCTTGCAGATCAGGCATTGGCTATTGTTGCAAATGCCGAAATCCAGTCGAATCCAAATCTATTTTGCGCGTCAAAAGTCATTGAACTTCCAATAGACTCAGAACTGATGCGTATGATATTGGATCATTCTCCAATGAAGGCCAAAGTTTCTGAAGAATACGATATTCAAACCACAATAAACCTACTAAACATAGGCACTGCACAGGTATTGACTATTCCTGGTGAAGCTTTACCAAATATTGGTTTTTACCTGAAACGCAATATGCATACTAAAAATCCTTTTCTTTTTGGATTGACAAACGATGCTTTTGGATATATCCTTTCGAAAGAAGATTTTAATAGTTTTAAGCGCTATGAATATATCAGCAGAACCTGTCTTGGTGAAATGACTGGAGAAATTTATATACAGGAAGCTTTGATGCTAATTCAGGAAAATCCAGGCTTAAGTAACTGATATTTACAATTTTTAATATTAAATTTTTACTATGAATACTTCAAAATTAAAACTACTCATACTCATTTTTTCTGTTGCATTTTTTCAAAATTGTAATCAAAAAAAAGATATTCCAATCACTCCTGAAACAGCACTGCAGCGTTACCTGGATAATGGTGATCAATCATCAAAATGGGAGTTGGTTGATACCTATTCTCTGGAAAATGGGCAGGTTACAGCATACGACCTGAAGTTAACTTCTCAAAAGTGGCGGGAATTTACCTGGAAACATCAACTGACCATTTTAAAGCCAAATCAAGTTTCATATGATGAATCACTGTTGTTTATCACAGGAGGAAGTGTCAAAGATGGCGAACCAAATTTTAAAGGTCATGATGATGGGCTGACGGTAAGTCTTGCCACTATAGCTAAAAAAAATAGCGCTCTTATTTGCATTGTCAATCAAACGCCAAATCAACCGTTATACGATGATCTTACAGAGGATGAGTTAATATCTTTCACCTTGCACAATTTTAAAAACGATGGGGATTTTACCTGGCCTTTATTATTTCCCATGGTAAAAAGTGCTGTGAAAGCAATGGATGCAATCCAGGAGTTCAGCCAAAAGGAACTTAAAATTGACGTCAGTAGCTTTGTCGTTTCAGGCGCTTCAAAACGAGGATGGACCACCTGGCTGACAGGTGCAAGTGATCCAAGGGTCGTCGCCATTGCTCCCATGGTAATTGATGTATTAAACATGCCGGTAAGCCTTGATTACCAGGTCGAAGTTTGGAAGGAATATAGCATCCAGATTGAGGACTATGTAAAACTGGAAATTCCGCAAATGGTGCATACGGAAGGTGGTGATGCCATCACCCAAATGGTTGATCCGTATGCGTATAGACAAAACCTAACGATGCCAAAAATGATATTTATAGGGACCATTGATGAGTACTGGCCCGTAGATGCCATAAAAAATTACCTGGATAGTATCCCTGGCCAGAATTTCATCCAATACGTTCCAAATGCCGGGCATGATCTTGGGGATAAAGTTCAGGCTTTTCAGGCTCTGAGTTCATTCTTATCGCTTACACTCACCAATAAAAATTATCCGGTCTGTGCCTGGAATCTGTCCGAATCAAATCCACAGATTCATTTGAATGCCACGGCCACAGCTGAGCTGTTGGATGATGCGATCCTTTGGTCTTCAGTGTCTGAAGACCGTGATTTCAGAGACGAGCAGTGGACCAGCGAATCACTGCATGTCAACAATATTGATAAAGTTGAGGCATTGGTGGATTATCCTGAATCCGGGTTTAAAGCCTTTTATTTGGACCTGAAATATACCGACCCCAATGGTGAAAAATTTGTGGAAAGCACACGGATGTATGTTGCAGATAGCACGCACGTTTTCGTGCATTAGCGGTA
>JAHEMV010000681.1 GCA_024643455.1 Cytophagales bacterium | reverse complement strand
TGGTAATCAATTATTCTCTTTTTTTATCTGATACTGATAAGGATTACTTCCTGGTGATTCCTTTTGTTTTTTGGGTAGTCGTTCGAACATCCCGGTTGAAAGCATTTTTTTTTGAAACCGGCTGCGTTCGATTTTTTCTTCAAAGATGGTTTGATGAAGCTGATGCAATTCAGGCATGGTAAACGTTTCTGGCAGTAGATTATAGGTTACTGGTTTTAACTTTATGTCTTCTTTAAGTTTATTCCAGGCTTTAATAACTATGGATTTGTGGTCCATCCACATATTGGGTAAATCGTTAATATTGAACCAGGATATGGCCTCATCAAAATCCCCTAATTCCGGATTGATCGAATCCATGTTTACCAATGAATAGTATGCCAATGTTACAAATCTTGCATTCAACCAATAATTTTCATCCCATGGCAGCCCAACCCTTTCAAAGAATTCTTTAAATTCTTCACTAAACTGACGATTACCTTCTCCAAAAACAGATAAAAATTTCAGGTGTGGTTCTAAAAGATTAGTCCTAAGTTTTAATATTCTACTTGCAGCATTATCCACAGATTCATCCTTTAAAATATGTCCTCCAGGAAGGAGCCATTTATCTCCTATTTGAAGCAAGAGACATTTGAGCTTATTATCCTTATATCCGATGATAACCACGTCGATAGACAAGCTTGGTAAAAAATAATCTGGCCCTTGTTCGTAAAATTCTTTAAAATTCATGAAACAAAAATAATAGTTTGTGGCATTTTGACACAATTATTTATTTAATATATTTGTGGCGCATTTACACAAATAGAAGATCAATATGAAAAGACCCCTGAAAATCACCTTAAAAGTAGTGGCATCAATAATAATCTTAATCCTACTTGTTGGATTGGGAGGCTGGATGTACTTAAAATCTACCTTCCTGAATTTTGAAAATGATTATGCCGAGAATATTGACCTTAAGGAAATCACCATTGATGGCTATACATTTCTGGATCGAAATGTGAACGGTCAGCTTGATATTTATGAGGATAGCAGAAGGTCTTCTGATGAACGCGTTGCAGACCTGTTGTCTCAAATGACGCTGGAAGAAAAAATCCACATTTTGAAAGGTTCGGGATTAGGTTCGGCTATGGGAAGAGAAACCGGCGGCATTGCAGGAGCTGTTGGTACCATTGTACCAACTCCGCGATTAGGGATTCCAACAGTGTATTTATCTGATGGTCCGGCAGGGTTGCGGATTGAGCCAACCCGAGAAAACGAAGACAGGACCTACTATTGTACAGCTTTTCCAATAGGGACATTACTTTCCTCCACCTGGAATGTGGAACTTGTGGAAGGTGTAGGAAATGCTATGGGAAATGAAGCACTAGAATATGGGTTAGATGTGATTCTTGGGCCGGGAGCCAATATTCATCGTCATCCGTTCTGTGGTAGAAATTTCGAATATTATTCAGAAGATCCTTTACTGACTGGTTATATCGGAGCGGCTATGGTCAATGGTATTGAATCCAATGGGGTAGGGACTTCGGTAAAGCATTTTGTGGCCAATAACCAGGAGACCAATAGAAACAATAATGATGTAATCGTTTCCGAGCGAGCAATGCGAGAGATTTATCTCAAAGGATTTGAGATCATTGTCCGTAAATCACAACCCTGGACCATCATGTCCTCCTACAACAAAGTGAATGGCACCTTTACATCTCAAAGTCGATATTTATTAACAGATGTTTTACGAAATGACTGGGGATTTGAGGGTTTGGTCATGACAGACTGGTTCGGTGGTCAGGATGCACCTGCTCAAATCAGTGCTGGTAATGACCTGCTGGAACCTGGCACTAAAAGACAATGGGATGCGTTGACAGAAGCCCAAAAAAATGGAAAATTGTCTGATGAGGATATTGATACTTCCGTTAAAAGAATTTTAAAATTGATTATGGAATCCAGGAAGATGCAGAATTATCAATATGCTAACAATCCAGACCTGGAGGCACATGCAGCAATTACAAGGCAATCAGCAGCTGAAGGTATGGTATTACTTAAAAATGAGAATACATTACCCATCCAGCATTCAAGAAATGTGGCGTTGCTCGGTGTTACCTCATATGATTTTATTGCAGGAGGCACCGGTTCAGGAGACGTCAATGAAGCTTATACTGTTTCATTGGAAGAAGGCCTGAAAAATGCGGGAATTGAAATAAATGAAATAGCCAGAAATGTATATGAAACCCATAAAGATGCCAATAAAGAGGAATTTATTAAACCGGTGGGAATGAAAGCCATGTTTCAACCTTATACACCTCCGGAAATGACATTTACCTCAGAGCAATTAAATCAGATAGTTGAGAGTGCAGATTTAGCCATTATTACTATTGGTAGAAATAGTGGTGAAGGAGCAGACCGGGTTGAAAAAGATAACTTCCGTTTATCACAACAAGAGCAGGATATGATAACAGGAACATGTGAGGTTTTTCATGCAGCGCATAAAAAGGTTGTGATTGTATTGAACATAGGA
>JAHEMV010000180.1 GCA_024643455.1 Cytophagales bacterium | reverse complement strand
TGGTTGGTTATCCTATCCTTGATCTTGATAATTTTTTTACAGATATCCATAAATATCTTCGGCATCTTGAGGAAGCAATTATACTCACTTTACAGGATTATGGAATTGTCGGAGGTAGAATTGAAGGGATGACTGGGGTTTGGCTTGATCATATTGAAAAACGGAACCCTAGGAAAATCTGCGCCATAGGAGTAAAAACCAGCCGTTGGGTAACCATGCATGGCTTTGCTTTCAATGTCAATGCTAACCTTGATTATTTTAACAATATTATCCCTTGTGGTATTTCAGACAAAGCGGTGACCTCACTTGACAAAGAGCTTGGAAAAACCATGGATATTGCTGAAGTAGCTGAAAAAGTAAAACGCCACCTTGCTGAGATATTTGAATTTGAATCAATGGAGGAGGTTTTCAATGAAAAGTGATCTCAATATTCCCAAAGTTTCCGGAGTAGAAATTGTAGCTGTTCCACAACAGGAGAGTGATGAATTATGGGATATTTACCTGGTAAACAGAAATGACTTTGTATTAAAAAATGTGTTGATCGCTTCTAAAGGTTATGGCAAGTTCGATGGAAAGGAGCAAAAAACCTCGACGCTAAGACACATGATCGATACGTTGGCAGCAAAGGATTTTGCAAAAATAGAACCGATTCAAAAACAACTATTTCACCTGACCAATGAATATTGGGTGAGCTACTATATTGATGGAACAATCTACGATAAGAAATTTATTTTCCTGCCAGACAGTATTCAAGATGCTAATATTTCCAGGATTGAGGGATTTGACCTTAGAGGTGTCTGGCATCGGTAAAAATCTCCCTAAGAAGTCAAATCAAGTATTGGCTATATTTATTTTTATATAACTTTTTTAATAAATTTTCTCAAAAGTATCTAAATCTGGCCAAGATTCAGGTTTTATATAATTTTTGATACTAATATTGCCTTCTAATATTATTTTTTGAGCTATGAGGCGTAAGATTTTCATTCTTGGACTATTATTGACTACTAACCTGGTTTTTGCTACTGAAAAACTAACGATAGGCAAATTATCAAACCCCATAACATTTGACGGTGTTTGTGAAGTGCAGGAATGGAGTAATCTATCGCCGTTACCGCTTCGTATGTTTCAACCACTCCACAACCAGGAACCAAGCGAACGATCAGATATTTATGTAGCTTATGATGCTTCTTATTTTTACCTCGCTGCAAGATTATATTATGAAAATGGGACTCCGATAAGTTCAGTTTCAAAAAAGCGGGATTCGTTTGATGAAGGCAATGATATGATAGGAGTTATGTTCGATTCCTTTAATGACAATGAAAATGGAATGGGTTTCGTGACTGCCCCTTCTGGATTGCGCATGGATTTTAATGTATTTAATGATGCACAGGGATCAATGCGGCGTATGCCATTTAGCGGAGACTGGAATACCTTTTGGGATGTGCAGACCCATATCATTGATAATGTCTGGAATGTAGAAATGCGTATCCCGATATCAAGTCTTCGTTTTCAGGATGACAATGGCAAAGTAACCATGGGGATGATGGTTTGGAGGTATATCGCTAGCGGGGTAGAATCTGATTCTTATCCATTGATGCCAAATAATCTAGGCCCATTTAGTATGTTTAAACCCAGTCAGATTGAAAAGATACATTTTGAAGAGTTAGAAAGTAAAAAGCCAATTTATTTTACCCCATATGCACTGGGAGGATTGGAGCAGGTAAGCGAATTGAATAGCACTGAAACAGCATATGATGAAAAAATCAATAATAAACTAAATGTTGGATTTGATCTGAAATATGGGATTTCAAGTAATCTTACATTAGATCTGACTGTGAACACAGATTTTGCCCAGGTAGAGGTGGATGACCAGCAAATCAATCTAACTCGTTTTCCATTGTTTTTCCCGGAAAAGAGGCAGTTTTTTCTTGAGCGATCCAGTACGTTCAATTTCAATTCCGGGGGGCCAAATACCTTATTTTATAGCCGAAGAATTGGTTTATACGATGGCGAAATCGTACCCATCTATAGCGGTTTGAGATTGGTTGGTAGAAAGGGGAAATGGGATTTCGGTTTCCTGGATATGCAGACAGCAAAAATAGATCAGGTAGCATCAACCAATTTTGGCGTTTTCAGATTGAGACGAACGATAATCAATGAAAATTCTTATATCGGAGGGATCTTAACGAATATGATTGCAACCGATGGTCAATTCAATACAAGTTACGGCGTTGATGGCACGATCAGGGTTTTTGGGAATGATTATCTGGAATTTAACTATGCGCAAACATTCGGGGATAGCATTCAGAATGATGTCTTTTCCATGAATAACGCAAAAGCTTATGTCAACTGGGAAAGACGCACCGACCAGGGAGTTGGATATTCTTTTAGTTTGTCAAAGACAGGAGCGGAATATAATCCGGAAATGGGCTATGAATGGAGGGAAGATTATTCCCGGGCTAGGGTGCGTTTTTGGTATGGATGGATCAACGGAGAAAGTTCCCCTTTATTGAAGCACAGTATCCGATTGGGAGGTTATGTGATTAAAAGGAATATAGATTACAAAAATGAAACAATGCAACTGGATCCGAGTTGGGAGTTTCAGACAAAAAATGGATTTGCGGGAAGCATTGGGTATAAATATCAGTATGAAAACGTGCCCGAACAATTTGACATAACTGATGAAGTAAATATTCCAATGGGAATTTATGAGTCTAATGGATTCGAGGGAATGATTTCAACACCGGCCAACAAATTGTTTTCATTAATTGGCATGACCTATGTTGGATCTTACTACGATGGATTCAGAGTAATGGCTAGTCCACAGGTTCTTTTTAAGCCTTCCTCATCGCTCAAATTATCGCTGGATTATATTTATAACTACCTGGATATTCCGGAAAGGAATCAATTGCTCAATGCTCATATAGTCCGGTTAAAAACTGAAATCATGATTTCAACCAAACTATCCGGGTCATTTTTTCTTCAATACAATGGAGTAGATTATGTCGGGGTTGACAACATCAGGATCAGGTACAATCCCAGGGAAGGTAATGATTTATGGATCGTATACAACGACATCATGAATACAAACAGAAATCGCGAATTGCCTAATTTACCATTAACCGAAGCGCGGACTTTTATTATAAAATACAATCATACTTTTCGTTGGGCAAAATAGTGCATTCCTCGAATTGGTTCCTTTGATTTGTCCTTGTCTTGATTTAATTTCAGCTGAGATAAAGTGGCCTTTTTTCATTAGGAATTCATGATAATTACAAAGATCAAGTTACCAACCATTCTTTTGCTGTCAATTATTTGGTTTGCTGGTTGCCATCCACCACAGTTTGACATTCCTCCTGGCAATAAGGAAGTGCATTTTTTCCATGATCAATACCTGCGAAAAACCAGCTTCTATATTCCAAAAAAACTAAAGAGAAAAAAGAGGAGTTTAGTGCTTTGTCTACATAATGAAGATGAAACTCCTGAAAGTATGATGCGCCTGACAAAGAATACGTTTAAAAATCTTGCAGATCAGGATGGGTTTATTTTAGGATATCCAGAGGCACTCAATAAATATTGGAATGATGGGCGAGAAGATTCTATTTCGCTGTCGCATTATGATGAAATTGATGACGTTGGGTTTATTGAAAAACTTATCGAATATAGTATCGACAGCTTTAGGGTGGATCCCGGACAAATATTTGTCACCGGTTTTTCAAATGGTGGTTTAATGACCTACAGGCTGGCTTGCGAATTGTCTTCAAAAATTAACGGGATTGCCGCGGTTTCTGCATCGTTGGCTTTGGATCAACTAGTAGAATGCAATGCAGACAGTACCATTTCGATGATGATGATCAATGGTACTCGGGATCCCATCATGCCATATGAAGGTGGAGAAATGAGAGAAGATGAGCGTGGTTTGGGAAGTGTCCTATCGACCGAAGAAACAATTAATTTTTGGAGAGGAGAGAATAATTGTAAAGAAAAATCATCACATAGGGATATTCCAAATTTAGATCTTTTTGACGAGACAAGATCAGAAAAATTCACCTATGCTGATTGTGATGGCAAATCCCGGATTGTTTTAATTTCAGTTGCGAATGGTGGACATACCTGGCCCGGAGGAAGGCAGTACAAAATAGAAAAAAATATTGGTAAAACTTCACGGGATTTTGATGCCTCTATAGAAATTTGGAGGTTTTTTAAAAGCCTGTGATATCAAAAAAAATTAACTCATTTGAAATTCTATTTTGATTTAATTAATATTTGTTTGTATTCTGACAAAACCGATTGCAGAACAAATTCATTGCATTAAAGAATAAATTGTGAGCAGGTAAATGTTGCTATCGAATGGTAATAGATTTCACAAAAATATCTTTTCCCGCCAGTACTTCTAGTTCATGAGTATTACAATTTGGACAACACGAAAAGTAATCATCAGATTCAAAATTTTGGCCACAGTTTAGGCATTTAAGTTTACCGGGAATTTCATTGATGATGATTTGGGCTTTTTTCAAAATGCCATCCTTTTTAGAAACATCCAACGCAAATTGCAGGCTTTCAATTACAATCCCTGACAACTGACCGACTTCCAGCTGGATTTTATCTATAGCTTTACCATGGTTTTTCACTAAAGATTCCTCAGCAATTTTAATAATATTGGCGGCAATGGACATTTCATGCATGAGTACTGACCTTTAATAATATGATTGTGAAAATCAGTATTTTATATGAAAAGTCATATTTAATTCCTAATTTGTTACTACTCCAATTTTTAGCCGTTTTTCAGGCGAATTCTTCATAAAATCGTATATAATAATACACTCTTAAATTTAAAGCCATGGGTTTAGTAAGAAGTATACTCGAATACAAGGGCAGGGAAGTATATAAGATCAACTTAGACGAGTCTGTATTTTCTGCTCTGGAAAAGCTTGCAAAGTATGATGTAGGGGCCTTGGTGGTGGTAGATAAGCATGAAAAAATAGTAGGGATATTCTCGGAACGGGATTATGCCAGGAAAGTAATGTTAATGGGTAAAACCTCAAAAGGGACAAAGGTCAAAGAAATGATGACCACTACTGTTTATTTTATGAAACCGGATAACTATCTAAGGGAATGTCTTGAGCTGATGACCAAAAAGCGAACACGACATTTACCAATTATGGAAAATGATAAACTGGTAGGTTTGGTATCTATTGGTGATATCGTGAATAGAATTATCACGGAACAAAAAACAAAAATCAAAGACCTGGAAAGCTACATTGTCGGATCGGATTATGGTGCTGAAATCAAATTGCCATCCTGAATGAAATTGGAGCTGTTGTAAGCGTACAATAGCTCCTTCTCATCGTTTATTATCAATAAAATATTCTTCATTTTTCTGAGTCAACTTAGGTTGATACTAAACAACGGAATCCGTACCTTCGCGGCTATAAAAATCCTCCTTGTAGACGCAATTTTTTATGGAAAATTATGATGTTATAGTTGTAGGTGCTGGCATAAGCGGAATGAGCTTTGCACACTATGCCAAAAAAGCAAATCAAACTGTTTTGGTTTTAGAAAAGTCTGAACACTTAGGAGGCTCCTTTCATTCCTCAGGCATAAAAGATCCCAAATCAAATTTTTGGTTTGAGCTTGGAGCGCATACCTGCTATAATTCTTACAGCAACCTGATTGAGATCATGGAAGATTGTGGCATTGTGTCCGAGATTACACCAAGAGCAAAAGTCCCATTCAGTTTGTTGGTGAACAATAAAGTGAAGTCTTTTGTATCTCAAATTAATTTTCTTGAAATTCTCATTTCTATACCAAAAGCTTTTTCCAAGAAAAAGGAAGGGGAGACCGTAAAGACCTATTATGGTAGTATTTTAGGAAAAAAGAATTTCAAAAAAGTGTTCTCAGCATTATTCAGCGCAGTACCTTCCCAAAATGCAGATGATTTTCCAGCCGATGCTTTGTTTAAAAAACGTGAACGAAGAAAGGATATTCTGAAAAGTTATACCATGAAAAATGGACTGGAATCCATCACTTCCGCCATAGCGAAACACAACGATTTGCTGGTAAAGTATGGTGTGGAAATTAAAAAAATAGAAAAGCAGACGGATGGTTTTATTATAAAAACAAATAATGGAGATTTTAAGTCAACAAAACTTTCCCTTTGTACTTCTGTAACTTCTGCTCCTGAGTTAATCCGAGAAGTCTTTCCTGATCTTGCCGAGAAAATATCAAAAATTAAATTTCAAAAAATTGAATCATTCGGTGTGGTTGTTCCAAAAGAGGCAACAGGCTTAAAGCCGTTTGCCGGCCTGGTTCCCCTTGATGATGCATTTTTTTCAGCGGTTTCCAGAGATACCATTCCAGATGAAAATTACCGTGGATTTACTTTTCATTTCAAGCCTGATATCTTGACACCAAAAGAAAAAATAAAAAAAATCTGTACTGTATTGGGAATTACAGAAGATCAGATCATTGAGTCGCATGAACGGCTAAATATTGTACCTTCATTGCGATTGGGGCATTATGAACTTGTTGATGAGATTGATTCACTTTTGAAAGAAGGCAACCTATTTTTGAGCGGAAATTATTTTGCGGGCCTGTCTATAGAAGATTGCGTGAGTAGGTCGAAAACGGAAGTAGAGCGATCGATGAAGGTATAATTGCTATACCAGGTGCGAGATTAATAGGCTATCAGATATTGGACCTCATCTAACAAAATGATCCCGGCACAAGGCCGGGAATTATTAGATTTTACTCAAACTTAACCGGCACAGCCAAATCAACAGGCACCCTTTTGTCTCGTTGTATTGCTGCCCACCAGTTATCCAACTTAGCAATGATCTTGATAGCTGATGCATCCAGCATCTCACTATTTGCTGATTTTGTAATATGTGGATTAACTATTTTCCCATTTGCTGCAACTGTAAAACCAACCATAGCTTCACCTCGGTCCTTCGTTTTATCCAAAACCCTTTTGATTTCCTTTTTTAAATCTAAAGCCAATCCTGACATTCCACCATTTGTATAAAATGGCATATTTTCAAATACCCTGTAAAGATTATTATCCTGCTTTTCCATATCCTTCGGTGGAGGTGGTGGAGGAAGTTGCATCTTGAAGTTTGGATCGTTTACATCTGGGAGTTCGATGTTGAAAGTTCTTTTTTCCATTTTGATTTCAACATTACCATTTAAAGGCAAATTTGCTGAAACTGTTTTATAACCAAGGAAAGAAACTACTAAAGTCCCATCACTTGGAATGTCAATTTCAAACTCTCCCTGGCGATCAACGACGGTTCCTGTATTGGTATCTTTTAATATTACATTAGCTCCAGTCATTGGAGATCCATCTTCATCTATAACTATTCCTTTTACAGAAATCATTTCCTTTTCATCAATTGATTCTTGAACAGGTAATGAAGCATCAAATTCATCAACTATTATATAATCAGGCTTTGCAAATGCAAATATCAAGATTGCTACTACCGGCAGCGTTATCAATAATTTTACTTTCTTAAATCCTGGTGATTTTTTCTTTTTCATCATTTCCATACGTTTTTTGTTGAGCGAAAAGTTCAGGTTATGCGCAAATCCCAGTACCTTTACTCCCATTAATTGATTAATTAATAATGCCTGGTATTGGCCGGGGCTGTAGCCTGCAAGCAAAACGCCCTGGTCCGCCAGGTACTCATGATTCTGTTTGATTGACTTTTCATACAACCAAACTACCGGATTTATCCAGAACAGAACTGTCAGCAGTTCTATTATCAACAGATCTACCCAATGCCGCTCCTGAATGTGCACTTTTTCATGAGCAATAATATTGGATAATTCCCTTTCGGAATATTCTTGAATATCTATAAAAACCACATTGAAAAATGAAAATGGCAATGTTGTATGTTGGTTGATCACTTTAACACCATCAATCATTTGGCATTCGGAATGCCTTATTTTCCATGAAATACGTATGGTTTGCCAAACTAGTCGAATGAAGAAAAAAGCCATGCCTGCAAGGTAGATTCCCAGTAACCACTCCGCATAAAGCAGACCTGAATCCGTTCGGGTTTGAATATAAAGGACATTCCCTGAATCAGGTACGGCGGACACTTCTGCCAAGGAGAAAAAATCAGCATTATTCATCATCGCAATGGGCGATGCATAAGATATCGGAAAAAGTGGCAATAAAGCAGCGCATATCAAACCGGCAATCAGGAAATATCTGTTGGTGTGATAGAATGTTTCATTCTTGAGCAAAAGCAAATAGAGGATATAGAAAAGGACTATTCCAAAGGAGGTTTGCAAAAAATAGATAAAATAGGTTTCCATCTCAAAGCTGGTTTATATCAAAACAATTAGATGATGTGTTGAGGTTCATTCTCTTCACTGTCATCTGTCAATTCATCTTTAGCCATATCCATCATTTCCTCTAATTCCTGAATGGTCAGGTTATTTTCTTTGGCAAAGAAAGCCGCCATCTTTGGGAACGAACCGCCGAAATAATTTTTGATCAGATTGGTGAACTGGAACTTGGAGTATTCTTTTTTACTTACCAATGCGAAATAGACATATGTTGTTCCATACGCTTTATGGTCTACAAATCCTTTTTTCTCCAGGACACGAAGCACTGTCGACACCGTATTGTATGCGGGCTTGGGTTCCTCAAACTGATCCACCATGTCCCGTACGATGCCTTCCTTCATGTTCCAGAGGATTTGCATCACTTGCTCTTCTGCTTTTGTTAGTTCACGTATCATATCATTTTTCCATTTGCTCTTACAAGTATAATATTATTTATTTAGTTAATCAACTATATTTATAATATTTTAACTAAATATTTAGTAATAAAAAGATAACAAGTGAAAAGAGCCATAAAATAGCCGTCTTAGCGATCCGTTTTTCAAGGTGTGGCAATCTGTCTGCTGTCTTCAACATTGTATGGCAAATGGAAGTCATTTAAGTTCATAAAATATAAATGAATTCCACTTTTTCAACTTGCTTTTTATATAAGGAAAATTTATACATTCATTACATTTTTCGCATACTAAACTTTTATCCTAATGAAAAGAACAAAATCAACCAAAGCGGCAATCTGTATTGTCCTGGCTATTTTCATAATAACCTTTAATGCTGCTTCACAAGAGTCGGATATATTCGATTTTACGACAGAAACAGGAAGTCACTATGATAGTCGCTTGGTAAGCGATGGTACTTT
>JAHEMV010000179.1 GCA_024643455.1 Cytophagales bacterium | reverse complement strand
GGAACTCTAGGATTGTTTAGCCATACATCAGAACCACATTTCAACATACGAGACAAACGCAATTCATAACCTACAAGTACGGCGATATTTCTATATTTTTTACTCAAATGCACCAGGCTATTGAAAATACTGATAGCATTATAATCCATCGGATACGGTTTGCCTGCCCAAATAATCTGCACCGGTTTGTCTGTATTTGATATTATTTTATCAAATCGTTCTATATCGTGTGTGATCATTGCAGGTCTTTTGTACTCTGCAAAACGTCTGGCCCAAACAATTGTAAGGATATCCTTATTAAAAAGCTGACCTGTCTGATCAGCAACAACATCAAATAATAATTTCTTTAACTCCTTTTTGCGTTTAACCAAAGCCTCATTATCATCTTTTTCTACGGCTTTGTTTAACAAATAATCGGCCCAGTATTTTTTGTTTTGCGCATTGGTGATGGAAATTATCGGACAAATTCCTTCATACTTGTCCCACATTAAATTGGATACCTCACCATGGATTTTTGATACTCCGTTTGATATTTTTGAAAATCTTAACGCTACCAAAGAATGGTTAAATACATTATCCTTGATTCCGGTAATCTCCCTAACTTCCTCCAGCGGAATGCCACAAAAAAATCCAAGTTTCTCCAATAATCGGATATCGTGCTTTTCATTACCTGCTTCCTCTGGCGTATGGGTAGTAAATACCATTTTTTCTTTCAAATCTTTTAAATCCTTATTCTGACTATACAAAGAAAAAGCAAGAGACAACGCGTGCGCTTCATTCAAATGATATACTTCAGTGTTATGCTCAAGTAATTCCAATAATTTAGCTCCTCCTACGCCGAGTAAAATACTTTGAGCTACTTTCCCTGCAGGATCTGAATCATACAATTTATGCGAAGTAGTTTGAGCCAAATAATCATTTTCAGGCATATCTGTGGATAGAAAAAACATTGGAACTGTTCCAAAAACTTTTGGTGACAAGAAAAATGCTTTTACATGAACTGGATGATTATTTATTTCAATTTGGAATTTGATTTCTGTATCTTCTAAGAACGAATAAAGTTTTTCCTGAAACAAAGCATCCATTGATTGGTCTCCTCTTCTGACCTGATCATAGTAACCATATTTCCATAATATCCCTATCCCAATCATATTCTGTTTCAGTTCATAAGCACTTCTCATATGAGAACCTGCCAAAAAACCCAAACCGCCTGAATATGTTTTTAATGGTTGATCAATTGCAAATTCCATACTTAAGTATGCAACACTTTTCTGATATTTTGGATCAAATGAATATGGATGTTGAAATTTTTTTGGTAATGCCATGTTATTCAAAATTTAATTCTTTTTGTTGTTTTCCTTTTTTAACCAAGGCGCAAAATAAGTCAAAAAATAATTAGTATTTAAACTGATTGATTTTTTTATAAACTCTTTATTTTGACTGAAATCAATAAATAAAAAACCCCAACTTAACATTTAAGTCGGGGTTTGCTGGATTTCAAGATTAAAATTAAACCAATTGATGTTCGATTGGATGTAGATTTTTTGTAATAATTCGATCTAATGCATCTGAATTGATTGTGTCCTTTAATAGATAATCATCGACATTATCGATAATATGATAATTCCAGTTAGAACTTTTTAAAGCTATTATTTTAATCAGCTTTGTCCTGGCATTTTGTCTAAGTACCCTAATTAGTTTTCGAATATCATCAAAAATTAAATTATCATCGATGAAAACAACTTCAGGTTTCGACTTTGTTATTCTTTCAATACTGTCTTTAACATTGAAACAAAAGTCAGCCAGGTAATTTTTTGAACGGATTCCGATCAAAATATTGTAAATGGAGGTCATTTCTATTGGATTATTCCCAATTAATAGGACAGGTATCTTACTCCGTTTGATACCTAACGTTTCTATCCAATTCTCAGTTTTGGTTGTCGTTGAATCAGTTAACATAGTTCCTTAATTATTGATTAAGTACAATTATTTATGAGTAACATTATACAAATATAAACTTTAGATGTTTACAATTTCAAAATTGTATGTAAAAATTTATTTCATAGGTACTTGTCTTAAACTGGAATTTGAAAGTTTTGTTTCACGATTATTAAAAAGTGATTATGCAGTTTGATTGAGGTGCATTGTAAAATTGTCATGTAATGTTTTTCAAACGAGACCAATAAACCTGATCTGAAGGCTAAATTTGGATGAAATGTTAACATTAAAAGACATACAATTTGATCGGAATTCGGGTATAAAAAAACCAATAAAATTCGTGATTGATTATGCTGGAAATAAATCAATCACCTTTATCAGATAAAATTATTTTACTGCCAGTTTTTTGATGATTGAAGAAATGTGATTGTTGAATGCGTCTTGCCAATTGTCATCTCCATCCCATTGCTCACCTAGATAAATATCTCCGCTATTAATGTGCTTTACATAATACTTATAAACCATCGCATCAATCGGAATGGATTTTATTGAAACATTGTCTTCCTTATCCTTTCGAATAGTAACCAGTGCGTCAACCTCATCATTTATTTCATATCCCAAAAGCTTTCGTACGTTTTCCCCGGATGAATTAATCCGCATTAGGACAAACTGAAATCCTTTAGTCAAAAGTTTCTTTTCATCATATTCATACGGTACAATTTCAAATTTATACGGATAGTCAGCCATCATTTGTTCCAATTGAGCATTTCTCGAAAGATTATTTAGATTTTCTTCATTGATTAAGGATATAATTTTTTCAGATGATTTGGTGCCTGTATTTTCAGGGATTGGCAAATCCTGGAATTTTGGAATCGCTATGCGATCAATCCTGAGATCTGTATTAAAGGTTTCAAATCTCTTTCCACGAATTATATCTACTCCCTTAAAGTATTCCGGAGAATCAATAATTAGCAAATTTTCCATGGACAAAGCTACATTATCAATGGCTCTGGCAAGATTACGAAAAAGAATCTCCATGTCTGTTGTTTGGGATTTCCAGGCTGGCTGATTGTTGGATATAAAATTTGGACGCTGATTGTAGGTTGTTATAACTCCAATATACTGATCCATTCCATTCACTTTATCTTTTGATAACATAAAGATATTTTTCACTTCGCGTGCATTCATTTGAGCAGCAATAGCTAGTTGCATATCATATCCAGCAATAAGATCATCAATATAAAAGTACAATACGGCATCTATCCCTAGTTTTTTAATGTAAAAATGAGCCTGATCTGCAATAGTTTTCCAATCACCTCGTACTTTACTATCTCCATCTTGAATGGATAGCACAATTATCGATTTTGAAGTTTGTAAATCCTTTGGAATTCCATTCACTTCTGAATTGAGCACAGTCATCATTTTAAGTTCGGCTGAACTTATAACCTGCCCAAATCCTGGAATTTGGAAAATCCCAGAAAAAATTATACCTGTTGTAATAATTATTTTACGTAGTAACATAAAAAAAATATCTCCTAATATACAATTGCTCAAAGATGGAAACCTAATGGTTTTTGGTACTTATCTTGGAGAAATGAATTTCTGTTTCAAATAATGCGCTGTATGGTTATTTTTTAGTTTTATCATTTGCTCTGGAGTTCCTTCAAAAACCACATTTCCGCCATTTTCTCCACCTTCAGGGCCAAGATCAATAATCCAATCTGCCGATTTGATGATTTCCACATTATGCTCTATTATCACAACAGAATGCCCCTTATTAATAAGCGCATTGATTGCTAATAAAAGTTTATTTATGTCATGAAAATGAAGACCAGTGGTTGGCTCATCAAAGATAAACAACACCTTTTCGTTTGAATTATTACCTCCCTTTCCAAGAAAAGACGCCAGTTTTACTCGTTGCGCTTCACCTCCACTCAATGTATTTGAAGATTGTCCCAATCCAATATACCCCAATCCGACGTCCTGCAATGGTTTTAGTTTTGAAATAATACCCTTTTTATCATGAAAAAACTCTATTGCATCATCTACGGTTAGGTCCAAAACATCAGATATTGTTTTCCCTTTATATTCCACTTCCAAAATCTCTGTCTTAAAACGTCTTCCGTGACAGCTTTCACAAGTCAAAAATATATCGGCCATAAACTGCATCTCGATCTTCACTGTCCCTTCCCCCTGACATTCTTCGCAGCGCCCTCCTTCAACATTAAATGAAAAATAAGAAGGCTTATATCCCCTTGATTTAGCTAAATGCTGGTCCGAAAAAAGCTGTCTGATCAAATCATAGGCTTTCACATACGTTACCGGATTGGATCTGGAAGATTTTCCTATTGGATGCTGATCGATGTATTCAAGAGCAGTAATCAGATCAAGATCTCCTTCTATCCTTTCAAATTTTCCAGTAATTTCGGAGGCCAAACCCATCCTTTTTCCAATTGCAGGATAAACAATTCGTTTTACCAGGGTTGATTTTCCCGATCCACTAACGCCAGTTATGACTGTGAGCACACCTAATGGAATTTTAACATTTATGGATTTTAAGTTGTTTTCCCTTGCTCCAAATATATTAATGGAATTTTTCCATACTCTCCGTATCCTTGGAATTTCAATTTTATCAATCCCGCTCAAAAATCTAGTAGTATGCGATAAATCACTGTTTTTGATATCTTGAACAGTTCCCTGAAATACCAATTCACCTCCGTGGGTACCTGCATCTGGGCCAATATCAATTATCTGATCGGCAGCTTCCATAATCTCCTCCTCATGTTCTACAACAATTACTGTATTGCCAAGATCTCTTAAATACTTCAAAACCTGAATGAGCTGGGCAGTGTCTCTAGGGTGCAATCCAATACTAGGTTCATCTAAAATATACATGGAGCCTACCAGGGAACTTCCCAATGAAGTCGCTAGTTTTATCCTTTGAAATTCTCCTCCTGAGAGCGAGCTCGTCAACCTATTGAGCATAAGATAACCAAGGCCAACCTGTTCAAGGTAGCCAATCCGATTTTTTATTTCTTGCAAAATTCTTTTTGAAACTTTGGCTTTATACTCACTTAGAATCAAATTATTAAAGAAAACATTCAATTCATTAATCTGCATTAACACCAAATCAATAATGGATTTATTACCAATTTTCACATATGAGGCATCCTTTCTTAACTTAGTCCCCCGGCAATCCGGACAGACGGTTCTGCCCCTGTATCGAGAAAGCATGACACGGTATTGAATTTTGTGTGACTGGGTTTCTATATATTTAAAAAATGCATCAATCCCATCAAAATATGTATTTCCGGCCCACAAAAGTTGTTGCTGTTCTTTGGAGAGATCTTTATAGGGTCTATGAATTGGAAAATCAAATTTGGTGGCATTTAACAGTAATGTATTTAGCCATTTTTTCATTGCCTCACTTCTCCAAGGAACAATCGCTCCTTCATATACTGATAAATTTGAATCCTGAATTACCAAATCCGGATCAATACCCAAAATTTTACCAAATCCTTCACAACGTTTACACGCTCCATAAGGATTGTTGAAACTAAAAAAATTGGCACTGGGCTCTTCAAAGGTTATACCGTCAGCTTCAAATTTATCCGAGAAAAATTTTTCCTCGCCACCAATAAATTGAATGGTGCATTCATCATGCCCCTCAAAAAATGCTGTCTGAACAGAATCGGATATTCTGAAAAGATTATCCTCATCATCTTGCATCACGATTGCTCTGTCGATTACAATCCGGATGTCTGAAAAATCAATGTTTGATAAATCAAGCGCTAACAAAGCTTCAATTTCAGTTACTTCCGATTTTAAAGCAACACGTGTAAATCCTTTGCTTAAAAGTATTTTCAATTCATCCTTCAGACTTCGGGTATTTTGTTTATGCAATGGACTTAATACCATAAATCTCGAACCTTCTTCCTGTAAATGAATGTAGTTTACAACATCCGTTACAGTATCTCGAGACACGATCTCCCCGCTTACTGGTGAATATGTGTCCCCTATACGAGCAAATAAGAGTTTTAAATAATCATAAATTTCGGTAGAAGTGCCAACAGTAGATCGTGGATTCCTAGTATTTACTTTTTGTTCTATTGCTATGGCCGGAGAAATCCCTTTAATATAATCCACTTCTGGTTTTTCCATTCTTCCAAGAAACTGTCTCGCATATGAGCTCAAACTTTCAACATACATTCGTTGACCTTCAGCAAAAAGGGTATCAAAAGCAAGGGAAGATTTTCCGGATCCTGAAAGTCCGGTTATTACGACCAATTTATTTCTGGGAATGGCGACAGATAGGTTTTTGAGATTATTTACTCGTGCACCTTTTATAAGGATATTTTTTTTTGGATCTAAATTGTCAAAAATTTCTTTTGGCTGAATTTCAAGATTTGTCGTCATAGACACCAAATATATGTATGGGAAATTGTATTTTAAAACTTCAAATCAGTTGAATTGTTGAGAATATATAGAATTTGAAATATTTTCTATTTCTTCATAAATTTTTAAATTAAATAATATCTGGCTTGATGATTGATGTGCATTGTGAAAATTAAAAATCAAAAAAAATCATTCGTGGAAGTTTTGCATGTTTTTTGCTTATTCTATACATTTGATTTCAATCAGTAATTTTTTGTCTTAAACTAAACGATATACTATGGCATAAAACTCTACGTTAACTAAATGTATTTACAATGAAGAAGTATAAGGTAAGTGACAGTGATTTGGTATCACTTTACATTAATGGAAACGAAGAAGCCTTTAAAGAATTACTTATAAGACATAAAAATAGGGTGTTTACAACAATACATCTGATCGTTAAGGACAGGTATCTTGCTGAAGATCTCTTGCAAGAAACGTTCATAAAAGCCGTAACCACAATCAAGTCCGGACGATACAACGATGAAGGGAAATTCCTTCCCTGGATATTGCGAATTGGCCACAATTTAGCAATAGATACATTTCGAAGATCAAAGCGTTATCCAACTGTACTAATGGAAGACGGTTCAAACTTATTCGAAAACCTGGAATTTGCTGAACCAACTATTGAAGACAGACAGGTCATGAATGATTCTGTAAATAAATTAAAACATCACATCCAGGAGTTACCTGACAGCCAGAAACAAGTATTAATCATGAGATCTTACCTCGATATGAGCTTTAAAGAAATAGCTGATGAAACAGGGGTAAGTATAAACACAGCCCTGGGGAGAATGAGATATGCCCTCATTAACCTCAAGAAGAAAATGCAGGAAAACAGCTTAGCCTATGACAAAAACAATTACCCGAGATGATGTACTGAAGTACATTTACAAGGAGACTTCGAAAGAAGACACGATCGACATTGAAAAGCAATTAGCAATGAATTCTTCATTGATGGATTTTTATAATCAATCGATAGAAACCATTAAAAGAATTCAGGCGCTTCAATTAGAACCTTCAGATAATTTTAATGAAAAAATTCTAGATTATTCTGGTTCGCTTAAATTCGAGCACATTAGTTAAAAGTATTGCATTCCAATATTTTATTTGCTTTCCCTAAAAGAACTCCTTGTTTTTGAGATTATTTTTTTAGCTCATTTTTAATGCCTATTTTTTCGAAAAAATCTCAGACAGGAAATATTTTGCCTAATTTTTATGTGTGGCATAAATCTAATAATTGATAAGAAAAAAAAACTCACCCCTGATACCATCTCCATCATGTCGGCCATCACACTTCATCGTGGGCCAGATGAAACCAAAAACCAAATATTCCATTTCAATTCAAAAACATACTATTTAGCTTCTAATCGTCTAAAAATTACAGATCAAACCGATGCAGCAGCCCAACCATTTGTTTCTGAAGACTTCAAACATGCATTACTGTTTAATGGGGAGATTTATAATTTTTATGATCTGAAAAATGAGCTTTTGAAAAATGAAATTTCATTTTCTTCTCATTCCGATACTGAGGTCCTATTTCATTGGCTTAGAATATATGGTAAGTCTGGAGTAAAAAAAATAGAAGGTATGTTTGCCTTTGTATTTATCAACCTAGAAAGTCAAGAAATACTCATAGCAAGAGATCGGTTTGGAATAAAACCATTTTACTATTTTGAAGATGACAATTTCTTTATTGCCTCTTCAGAAATAAAAGCAATCCATAGCACAGGACTTGTAAAAAAAGTATTAAACAAAAATCAGGTTGACCATTATTTATCGTATAAATATGCCAGAGCGCCAGAAACATTCTTCAAAAATATTGTTGAACTGGCACCTGGGACTGTTATGCATAATACGAACGGTGTATGGAAAATAGATTCTATTTTACAAAAAAATCTATTTTTAGGAGATGCCTCTCCTGATCTTAAAAAAATTGAAACACTGATTACAGACAGCCTTTTACAACAATTAAATGCTCAGGTTCCTCTCGGATTATTGCTTAGCGGAGGCATCGATAGTACTCTCTTATTGGCATTAGCTTCAAAAGAGGGATTTCGACTTCCTACTTTTTCGATTGTTAATAATGAAAAAGATCAATCCTTTGGAACACAAGACTACTTTTATTCAAGGTTGGCCTCATCAACCTATGGATCGATTCATCACGAAATAGAAATAGATATTTCAATACTGGATCAATTCGAATCCTTTATTGACCAACTGGATCAACCAATTGGAGATTCGGCCTATCTGTTAACATCTGAAGTCTGCAAACATGCTTCAAAATCTATGAAAATTTTACTTTCAGGTGCAGGTGCCGATGAACTTTTCGCTGGATACAACAGACATAGCGCTTTTTATACTTATCTGAATAATAAAAGATTATTTGACCGTTTAGTACCACTAGTCAAGCCTATAATCAATTCTTTACCGACTGGCACTCCACATCTATTTAGAAAAAAATTTCAGCTATTAAAAAAATTAATCAAATCTCATGATCTGTCTCCTGAAAAAACTTTTGACAATTACCTTAATTTCGAGCAATTTAGGTATGAACAGAACAGCTTTGTTCATCCATCATCAAAAAATGACTGGTTTGATTGGGCTCTAAAAAACGATCAAAAAAACTATTTAGTGAGTGACGTTCTTGCATTAAGCGACAAGGCTTCTATGCTACATGGCATTGAATTGCGTGTGCCGTACCTTGAAGAAAACTTAGCTACTTATATTTCAGGATTATCATCATCAACACTTATCGATAACGGTCAAAAATGGATATTAAAAAAAATTCTGTCTAAATATGGAGGTCATAAGTTTATAAATCGACCAAAAGAAGG
>JAHEMV010000178.1 GCA_024643455.1 Cytophagales bacterium | reverse complement strand
GGGCATCACTTTTAGAAACAAAAATCAATTCCTTGGAGTGGGTTTGGATTATTTTCAAATCGCGTACTTCACCTCGTATCTTAAGTCCGGACTGGATCATGGATTTTGGTTCAAATTCCGTTGTGCCATCTCCTTTCAAAAACAGTCCATACCCGGCATCGTATCGACCATAATTGATATTGGCACGATCCATATTTCCTGCCAACATCAGATCGTTTTTCCCATCCCGATCAAAGTCATGGAAAAGAATGGAATAAACTGGATATAATTGAGCCTCTTTGGGAAGCGGTATAAGTCGAAATTTTCCATTACCCATATTTTCTACTATACAGGTCCGGAACTCAAACGCATTACTTACTGCTGCATCTGATAATTGAGAAACTGAAAATATTTCTTCGACTGATCTCACTTTTGCGTAACTTTCGTATGTCGAAAATTTTGTTTTTAAAGATGGAATTTGAGTAATTAAATCATCCCTCGTTGGAAAAGGAACACTTAAGCTGTCTTTATAAAAGCAGATGATTGGATCAATTTTGCCGTTTCCATCAAAATCTTTAGCATAGAGTGTAGCAGGTGCATTTTGAGAGCCACGAATTTTTGCATTTAGGCCAAGGTTCCCCGCAATAAAATCTACATCTCCATCATGATCGATGTCACATGATGTGATGGTATTCCACCAACCACCAGTATGATCAAGCCCTGAGCCTTTTGTAATATTTAAAAAGCCATCTTTGCTGTTTTTGAAAATGGAAATATTCATCCATTCACCAACTATAATCAGGTCTTTCAATCCGTCTTCATCAATATCTTCCCAAGCGGCATCGGTTACCATACCAATTTGTTTAAATTCCTTCCCAATGCTGCCGGAGACGTCGGTAAAAATTCCATTACCGTTGTTTTCGAGTAGAAGGCTTTCTCCAGGTAGACCATATTGACTAAGCATTGGTCTGCCTCCAACAAAAAGATCCAAATCACCATCCTGATCAAAATCATAACTTTTTACACATGAAGATATGGAATTGATGTGCGGTATGGATTTTTGATGTAACGTGAAATTTCCTTTCCCATCGTTTTTATAAAACAAATCACTAAGCAATTCTGGTGATGCTTCATTTTCTGTGCTACCTCTTGCTATGTATAAATCCAGGTCGCTATCACCATCAGCATCGAAAAACGTAGCGTCAATTTCTTCCCCAGAACGCTGTTCGATAAATGATTTTTGTTGAAAATTGATAAAATTCCCATTCCGCGTTTGAAGCATTAATTCACCTGGCTGGCCAGCTCCTGCGCACAAATACAGATCTTCCATCCCATCACCATTTACATCACCAACTGCCATTTTAGGTCCCTGTGTCGAAAGTTTATGCGGTAAAAGCGGTTGATACATAAAATCTGAAAAGCCTGATTCTTCGTGAATATAATGAGTATCAATACTATCAGTAATGTCTTTAAAAAGAGGAATAACTTTCTTTGAAATCATGGATTTTGAGGCATTTTCGATGTTTATTCCAATGGTCTGATTGCTTGCGATATTTTGAAGAATTTCTGTTTTCCCTCCTGGCCATGTGACGATCAAACTGTCAATATTGGTGGCTGAACCAAGGCCAAAATTTAAAACAGGATCGACGCTGGACATCGAGCCTCTTGCCGGCATCATCTGCTGTAGTTGTAGTTGGCCATTTATCCATAAGTCAACCCGTGTACCAATACCAAATAGATTTCCTTGTGGGCCAGTCAGCTTAACTTTTATAAAATTATTATTTGTTATTTTTTCCGCGTTGTTTCGATAGATAAAACAATTGCTGTTTACATTATTTGTTACAAAATCCAGGTCGCCATCATTATCCAGGTCCACATAAACACATCCATTTGAAAATGCTTTTTGATTTAATCCCCATGCCGGAGCTAAATTGGTGAATGTCAGGTCATGATTATTTTTATATGCATAATTGGCAATCGTGTCTGAAGGCATCACATCGATCAAAGTTGCGTTTGAAATACGCTCTTCACCTAAGGTATTTATCGCCGCTGCATTATCTTCTAAAAACTGTAGATAATCAAGATCATTGGGTCTTTTGGGGATGCCATTGGTGATAAAAAGGTCTTTATATCCATCATTGTCCGCATCAAAGAAAAGTGGCGCCCAGCTCCAGTCGGTTGATGATACTCCTGCAAAAAGGGCTATTTCACTGAACATTTCATTGCTTTGGTTCAGTTGAAGACAATTCCTGGTAAGTTGGAAATAATAGCCTAAATCTTCTTTCATGTCATGGACTTGCATGAGTTCTTCTCCTGCTGATTTTTTTAGAATCGTCTCATCATCAGGAAGCATATCGAGTGTAAAAATGTCCAGAAGTCCATCGTTATTAAAATCAGCCATATCATTTCCCATGGATGATTTGCTGGTATGTCCTACAGAAATCCTGATCTTTTCGGTAAATGTTCCATCACAATTATTGATGTATAGATAATCATTTTCATGAAAATCATTAGAAATATACAAATCAATACATCCATCATTATTTACATCACCGGCGGCCACGCCCAGACCATAACCAATCCGACTACTGAATATTCCAGCCCTTTCCGTCACATTTACAAAATAAGGTTTGCCTTCTTTTTCAATTTGTTCAAAAAGGCGATCCCCGGTTTTCATATCCCTGGTATATCGTATAATGGCAGCCCTCCCGTAAGAACTTTTAGTATGAACTGCATGGTTAAGTAAAAACATGTCAAGGTCACCATCGTTGTCGTAATCGAAAAACAGACTTTGAGTCGAAAATCCTTTGAATTGTAATCCAAACTCTTCCGTGCGATCGGTAAAAGTGAGGTCACCATTGTTGATGTAAAGATGATTTTCACCCTGCACCGTTTTATAATCTCCAACTTGTGAAACATAGATATCAAGTAATCCATCACCGTTTACATCTGCCATAGAAACACCCGTTTTCCAATCCCCCGGGCAGGAAACGCCAGCTGATTCAGTGATGTCTTTAAATTTAAAATTTCCTTTATTGAGAAATAGTTTGTTTGAAAGCTGATTGGCTGAAAAGTATAAATCAACCAGTCCATCGTTGTTGATATCGCCAGCAGCTACTCCCGCACCGTTGTAATAATTCAGATATTCAACAATGTTAAAATCTTCTGTATCCGTGAGATCGTTTGAAAAGATAACGTTAGTTTTTTCAGGATTGAGGAGCGTAAAAAGAGTAGTGGGTTCTTCTTCTAGATAAGTGCAAGAAGTCAAAAATGTATAGAGGAAAATTAAGTACCAGAACCTATTCACTTTTTTATAGTTTGGATATCGCAAGAAAAGATTTCTATTCAATATTAAAAATTTGGATTCTGTCATTGTTTCTGGCTACCATCAACTTTTTGCCTTTATTTGTTTCCAATGTCAACATGTCCCTGGCTTCACCTACCACTCTAAAACCAGTTTGTTTTGCGGGAATAGCTGTGTAGTTCATATCTGCTGATCCTTTCAGAAAAGTGCCATAGCTGGCATCATACCTGCCTACTTCCGGTTTTACGTGATGCAAATTACCCGCTAAAAGGATGTCTTTAATTCCATCTTGATCGTAGTCATCTATAGAAATAGCATATACAGGACTTAGTTGCGCTTCGATAGGCAAAGGCTTAATTGTAAACGTCCCATTTCCATTATTAATTGCTACGACTGATCTCAACTCGTATGCATCTAAAATCAAAGCTTTTTCCAACTGGCTGGGAGTAAATATACTGTCAATGGTTTGGTACATGAATTTTTTATAATTCATATACTTACTATTTAGGCCGGGAAGCTGCGCCACAAGGTCATGTTTCAAAACCAATGGATAGGATATGCCATTTTTGTAAATACAAATCACATGGTCAACAGATCCATTATGATCAAAATCATTTACATACATTTGCACAGGTTCTGATTTTGATCCTTTGAAAACTGTATTTAGTCCATGATTTCCGGCTACAAAATCAAGATCGCCATCTCCATCCAGATCATCTACTGCAAGTGTATTCCACCATCCGTTAGTACTATCAAGTCCGTATTCGATGGTTTTATTAATAAATTTACCATTGTCATTTGTCAGGATAGTCAGTGGCATATACTCACCCGTAATAATGATGTCTTGGTCACTGTCATTATCCACATCTGCCCATTCTGCATCGGTGATCATGCCGATATTGATCAGATCCGGGGCGACTTTTTGAGTAACATCAGTAAATATTCCATGACCGTCATTGTTAAGGATATATCCATTTGCAGGAATACCATATAAAAATGGTTTACTTCGGACTCCTATAAATAAATCTAGGTCTCCATCGTGGTCATAATCGTTTGATTTAACACATGATGTACTCTCAAAATTGAACGTTGGAAGGATCTGATTAGATCGACTAAAAATGCCCTGGCCATTGTTAAAGTAAAGTCTGTCAATCAAACCTGATGAGCTGTTGGGCAGTTCGATGCTGCCACTGGTAACATATAAATCAAGATCACCATCATTGTCCGCATCAAAAAACAAACCGCCAGTGTCTTCGCTGAGTGCATCCTTTTCAAATAGGCTAATATTTGATTTTTTAAAATTTCCATTCTTCTCCTGAATCATCAAAGCACCCGGACTATCTTTTGCTCCGCCAATATAAAAATCTTCCAATCCATCGTTGTTGACGTCTCCTTCGCAAAGCTTGGGCCCTTCCGTCGAAATCATGTGGTAGATGAGCTTGTCTCGTTTGAAATCAATAAACTCATTTTCTACATGAGTAAAATCAATAGGATAAGCCTTAGTTTCATCTTTAAAAACAGGCTTTATTTCCATCGTTTTTTGATAAGGGAATGGTGCGCCACCATCTTTTTGATAGAGATCCAAAGTCTGATTTGTGGGAAGGTCCTTTAAAAGGGTCATATTCCCATCGGACCAGACTACGATCAGGGAGTCAATAGTAGTTGTCTTTCCGACACCTATTGACAAATTGTGATCTATAGTTGATTGATAGCCCCTGATTGGCATTTCTTCTATATAAAATGTCTGACCTTTAACTTTTGCTATTACTTTAGAACCAATAGCAAAGGTGTTTTTTCCATCCCCATGCAGTTTAATCCTGATGTAGGCATTTTCTTTATTGTAATCCTGGTTTTCATTGCGATAAATAAATGCCGGCATATTTACATTGTTCACTACCAGGTCATAGTCACCATCATTATCCAAATCTCCATAGGCTGATCCATTGGAAAAACTCGGTTCATCAAGTCCCCACTCTTTTGCCTTATTTTCGAAGTTATATGCCGACTGATTTTGAAAAGCAAAATTGGAAATCTTCATCGACGGAATGGCAGAGATGAGTTTGTCGTAATCAACGTCTTTGCCTTTTACGATTGTCTTTACTACTTCAGGATTTGTAAAGTATTGTAAATAGTCCTGATCCGTTAGATCCTGAAATATCCCGTTGGCAACAAAGAGATCTTTTTTGCCATCATTGTCCATATCAAAAATTAAGGCACCCCAACTCCAGTCGGTCGATTGCACTCCTGCTAACCTTCCAATTTCGCTGAAAGTCCCATCACCATTGTTGAGGTGGAGCATATTTCTGGTAAACTGGTGGTAATAATCGTTTTCCAGATTTTCAACATAGGTATCCCAATTTTCAAAGGTGGTGACTGTTTTCATCCGTGCATCGGATTGAGGCAGCATGTCTGTAACAAAAATATCGGGATACATGTCGTTGTTGATGTCACCTATATCAGCACCCATCGAAGCAGCACTTATGGATCTCATTTCTGAGGTGAGATCTTCTTTGAATGTACCGTCCTTTTGATTGATATAAATATAATCCCTTTCAAAGAAATCATTTGAGACATAGATATCCTGCCAGCCATCCAGATTGATGTCTCCAATAGTGACACCTAAGGCAAATCCTATTATGCTACCATAAATTCCGGCTTCTTCGCTTACGTCAATAAATTTATTGCCATCATTTCTGAACAGTTTATCCGCGCCCAGGGAACCCCGGTCAACCCGTTTTGTTTTCTTTAGATCAAAGCTCCCAATCGCTTTATAGGAATTGTTACCTAGATAAAAATCAAGATCCCCATCTTTGTCATAGTCGAAAAAAGCACCATGAATAGAATAACCTGGATCATCCAATCCATATTCAGCAGCCTTTTCACTAAAGGTCAAATCACCATTGTTTATGAATAATTCATTCCTTTTGTCATCCCCTTCTATTTCTCCGGAATTGCAGACATAGATGTCGATCCAGCCATCTCCATTTACATCGGCCATGCTTACTCCTGTGGACCAGCCTCGTGTCCCTGCAGTTTGGCTTGTTGTGGTGATGTCTTCAAAAGCGAAATTTCCTTTGTTTAGGTACAGTTTGTTCTCCTCCATATTGGAAATAAAATATATATCCAGAAGGCCATCATTGTTGATGTCTGCAAGTCCAACACCACCTCCATTATAAAAATTCCTGTAGGTGTAAATATTGAATTTACCTTTAAAATCAAGTTGGTTTACAAAATCAACACCGGTATGATTGCTGGTTTGTAGTTTAAAAAGTGATGGCTTGGTTGATTCGGTGGTTTTTTCATCGCAAGCGAATACCATCAATACCATTACCAACAACAATCCAGCATTTAATCTCCATTGCTTCATCACATCAATAATCAAAATTGGGGCAGCTACTTCTTATCTGCCATAAATGCTTTAAATTCTTTCTCCTTTGATAAATCGCTAAATAAAGCCCATACCATGGCATCATTATCCTTATCGCGATAGATACTAATTCTTCTATTGCCATCTACCCTAACATATGCCATATGTTTAGGATCTGGGGAGGAAACTTCCATGAAATCATCTCCATACCATTTCTTAAATAAGGACAAAACATCTAGTTGTAGGCTATCCGATTGCATCGGCTTATTCCATGGAGCCCAGGCTTTGTATTTAATCTGAACAGGGATTTCATAAATTTTATCTTCAAAAAATGTAGGATAGAAATTCAATTCTGCTGGAAATTTTAAATCATCTTTCATTTCATAAAGCACAGTTGTATTTCCTGATCCTTGTCTTATCAAACCGTGTTTGTTCATTTCCCAGCATATTTTATAGAAAGACTCTGATGTCATTCCCAATTCTAAGTTGAGAAAAAGGGAATCGTGCCTTATGCCACTTGCAAGCTCTTTTTGAACTAAGCTATTATATCGTTGTTTTTCTGAACAAGAGAAAATTGTAATAATGGTAAGTGCAAAAATGGAAAAGTAAAAAATTGTTCTCATTAGTTTACTGGTCTTATTATTTGTATAAAGTCGTTATTCTTCGCAATCAAAACGTATTTTTGGCCTTTAATATTGAGGGTTTTAAAATCCCTGATTTCTCCAATAGATTTAAATCCTGAATCTTTTGCTTTTACCGGTGAAAAATTAGCATGTCCTAATCCTTGCAAAAAGGAGCCATAACTAGAATTGTAAATTCCAATTTCAGGTTTGACCCGGATCAGATTTCCACCGAGTAAAATATCTTTAATTCCATCCTTATCAAAATCATCAATTAAAATTCCATAAACTGGTGAAAACTGGGCTTCACTAGGAAGCTCCCTCATTTCGAACTTTCCGGAACCATCATTAATAAATAAAGCAGAGCCAAAATGATACACTTCGTTTATTACCGATTTTTGTATGATTTCTTCGGGGAAAATATCTTCAACTCTTTTATTGGCGTATTCAGAGAATTTTTGATACTTCTTTTGTAAACCAGGCATCTGGGTTACCAAATCAGGTTTTAACGCCAAAGGGTATAGTGTATCTCCAGAATACATGCATACTAGTTGCTCTACCGATCCATTTAGGTCAAAGTCATTAACAAAGAGTTTCATTGGATGTTCCTCGCTTGCTTTAAATCTCGAATTATATCCAAGGTTTCCAGCGACAAAATCGATGTCTCCATCGCCATCAATGTCATCTACAGCAATAACATTCCACCATCCATTTGTTTTATAAAGTCCTGAATTTTCACCAACTACATTTAGTTTACCCAGGTCATTAATAAAAACCACTATAGGCATCCATTCTCCAACAATGATCAAATCTTCATCTTTATCTCCATCAATATCTGCCCAGGCGGCATCTTTTACCATTCCGATCCCGCTCAATCCTGAAGCTACTGTAGAAGTCACATCCTTAAAATTTCCTTTTCCATCATTTTCCAGTATATAGCTGTCAGCCGGCACACCATATAGAAATGGTCTGAATCGTACTCCAATAAAAAGGTCCAAATCACCATCAGCATCAAAGTCTGAAGCCTTCACACAGGAGGAGCTTTGAAATAAGAAGGAGGGTAATACCTGGTTTGATTTTGTGTAAATACCTGCGCCATTGTTGAAATAAAGTTTATCGATCAATGCAGAGCTACTGGATGGAAATTCCATTCCACCGCAGGCTACGTATAAATCTAAATCGCCATCGCCATCAGCATCAAAAAACAAACAGTCCGTTTCTTCTGATATCTTTTCTTTTTCAAATAATTCCACGTTCGTTTTTTGAAATCCATTGGATGTCTGAATTAGTAAAACGCCTGGCGAATCTTTTGCGCCACAAAGATAGAAGTCATCTTTACCGTCTCCGTTAACATCGGCGATACCTATTTTAGGGCCCTCAGTCGATCGCATATGGAACAATAATTTTTCTCTATCAAAGTCATTGAAATCATTTTCTGTGTGTCTAATATTTAGGTTTATTTCATGTGTGACATCGGAGAATGTTTTTTTGATTATTGAAATGTCATTTTCTTTTCTAAAAGAAGCATCAGATTGAGAAAAAATTATTTCCTGGTTAGCCTGCAAATTTGATCGAGATGAAATTCTATTATCCATCCAGCGTACTTTTATGGAGTCAATTTGCTCATTATTGCCAAGCCCAAAAGTCAGTTTTGTATCAACGGAAGACATGAAGCCCCGCGATGGAATTAATTCCTGATAATAAGCGTTACCATTTGCAAATACCGTAACCTGGGAACCGATTGCAGCAGTATTTTTTCCTTCTCCTTTCAGTTGTATGGATATGAAATGGTTATCAGGTTTTTGCTCAGTATTATTTTTATAAATAAATGCTGGCATGTTGATATTGTTGATCACCAGATCCAAATCTCCATCATTGTCCAGATCACCATACGCTGTGCCATTGGAAAAACCGGGGATATCCAGCCCTAAATTTTCAGACTCATTTGAAAAAGTAAGATCGCCGCGA
>JAHEMV010000680.1 GCA_024643455.1 Cytophagales bacterium | reverse complement strand
GATTTATAAAATTAGTGTTGATCGCAAATTTGATTGCTTTGCCGCTGGCCTTTTTGGCATTGCGGGGAATTCTTGGATTCTTTGTCGTAAAGGTAAATTTATCTCTATATGTATTTATAGGTACTGGATTGCTAACCTTACTTTTAGCGTTACTTACTGTATTTGGCCAATCCATTCATGTAGCCAGGAAAAATCCGGTAAATTCGCTTAGATATGAATGATTAGAACGCATTAAAGTATTTGCCTGTATTGCCTGCAATTTAAGAGTCTTTGATATTAACGATGAACCAGCATAAGTTACATAAGTTTTAAATTCAATATGAAATTTGTATTATAGGGGTGAATTAATTTTAACCAACAGAAACTATGACCTATTTAAAAAAACTAATCACTTATTTTACCTTGCCTCTATTTGTTCTTTCCTTGTTACTATTTAGCAATTGTAATAAAGATAGTGAAGACGCAAATGCAAATTCAGATCTTATTGGAACGTGGAATTCCAGTTCCGTAAATGTGGATTTGATGGTTAACGGGAAGACATTAAGTCAGTTCCTAATTGACGGAGGTGCAACTGAAGCTGAAGCTGCGCTTTTTGAAGATTTTTTAACATCTGATATTGTAGATTCATCAGGAGACGGAGAAATTCAGTTTAAATCTGATAATACCTATATAGCAAATTTTGGAGGTGACCCTGAAACTGGAAAATGGTCGTACAATGCGTCAACAGGTATATTAATTATTGATTCTGATGATCCAACTGAAGATACCCAGGAGATCAAAGTGAAGTCACTTACTTCTACCACACTTATAATTGAAGATAGTGAAATTATGGAAGAGGATATCGACGATGACGGTACAACTGAACAAATTTCAATTTCTATTGAAATGACTTTTACAAAAGCCTAAGATATCCGGCGAAACATTAAGCTGCCTTTTGGCAGCTTTTTTTTTATACATGGATCAATACAACCTCCTATGCTACTGGCTGATTTGAAAGTGCTATTTCAGTTCATTCCTCCAAAAATCAAGGTGATAGACCAACCCGTCAGCATTCCAAACCTTGGTGACAATATCAATATCACCATCTCCATCAATGTCACCGAGTTGGGCGTCATGCCATCCGGGATTATCTACATGAATGATATAGGGTTCAAATGAAAAGTTTTCACGCTGGTACCAGATCACTCCACGTTCCTTTAATCCCCTGGGTTTCATGGCTACTAGTCCATTTTCCTCCATATATACATCAGGATCCTCCTGCTCTCCGGCAAAAACATCTAAATACCCGTCCTGATTAAAATCTGCAACACCGAGCGAATGAAACGAACCTGTCCCTTCTACATCTCCAGGATTATTGGCGGGATCAGCAAGCTGAATTGATTCCCAATTCATACCGTTATCTTTATTCAATACTATATATACATGCCCCCCTCCGGTGTCACAATGGCTGTAAATAATATCGTCCCTTCCGTCCCTATTGATGTCAGTAATCCAAGCCCTTATGCTCCTTCCGTAAGAAGCATTCGGAACAGGGATAAAAGGCCATTCATGTTCCTTCCAAACACCAGTCCCATCACCTGGATTGGCATACCAGAATCCTGGAATCATTGCATCCACATCACCATCTCCATCCAAATCTCCATATCCGTGCGGTGCAGTGCCTCCATGATCGCGATGACCTGAACTAATAACATTTTCCCTCAATGATTCAGAAGTATTGTACCATGCAATTTTATTTCCATCATAAACAAGCATATCCTCCACTCCATTTCCATCCATATCAACGGTAAGCGCATCATGGCCCCCGGCTTTTATCAAGTATGATTCCCAGGGAGAATCAGGATACCTGTCTAAAGTTCCTGGATTTTTAAACCAAATTCCATTGTACAACACATCCATCCAACCATCGTGATTGATATCCAGAACGGTTGTTCCAAGCGTATTCTCCAGATTCTGACCAGATCCCATCAAATGCTGAATCCAGATCGAATCATTTATTCGTTCGTACCAGTATGCCGAAGCTGTATTCCGTCTTGAAATAGCGACATCAAGATCTCCATCTTTATCATAATCGGCAAGCACTGGTCCTCCTGTACCCCAGGAAGAACCCGGCAATATCGGATCGATACTAAAATGAGTCCATTTTGGGTACGGACTATTTTGAGAATAAGCAATGCTATAAAAACAAACCATGGGAAATGATGCTATTATTAAAGCTGCTTTGACTTTTAAATGACTGACCATCAACATATTTTTAAATTATCTTAATAAGTGCAATCCTCAGGTTTTGATTTTATATAGTAATCTTTGTAGTTCGTTGCTTTTGGATCCATACATCCTTCAAGATTTAGTATCGAAATATTTCTGAAATCCACCGGCTGACCTTCACTTTGCAAAGCAATAAAACCTTCAGTCAGCAATTTTCCATCCGGTTTCATAGTCGGATCGTATCGCTCAACCACTCCACCTCCGATTTGTGGTTGAGTGTACTGAAGTACCGTGTCACCATTGATGAGATGCA
>JAHEMV010000679.1 GCA_024643455.1 Cytophagales bacterium | reverse complement strand
CTTTACATGGTGATTATACTTTTCAAAGCTATTCCATTGTTTCCGCTGGCATCGGATTTAGTTTCAATTAGAGCCATTCCTATTTTAAGTCTATTTATAATAATTATCTGCCTAAAACAGGCAAGTACTTATAAATTACTTTCATAAACCTAGGAATCTATTTCGTTTATAAACCTCCAATAATTTTAAGCTGAAATCAGGAATTTAAATTAAGAAATGTTCCTGCATAGGATTGATGAATTCTTATTACCTTTGCATTCAAAATAGATTAGAATTTAACTATAATAATTACATCTTATGGCATTTGATATTGATATGATCAAGGCTGTTTATGGTCGAATGGGCCAAAGAATAGAAGCAGCAAGAAAAGTACTGAATAAACCACTTACGCTTACCGAAAAAATATTATATAGTCACTTATTTGACCAATCGACCCTTACAGAATTTAAGCGAGGTGGATCCTACGTCGATTTTGCACCGGATCGTGTTGCCATGCAAGATGCGACTGCACAGATGGCTTTATTACAATTTATGCAAGCTGGAAAGGCAACTGCTGCAGTGCCAAGTACCGTTCACGCGGATCACCTGATTTTGGCAAAACTTGGGGCAAGTCAGGACCTTCAAGACTCTATCAATCGCAATAACGAAGTTTTTAATTTTCTTTCTTCCGTTTCAAATAAATATGGCATAGGATTTTGGAAGCCTGGCGCAGGAATTATTCATCAGGTAGTTTTGGAAAATTATGCTTTTCCAGGTGGAATGATGATAGGGACTGATTCACATACTGTAAATGCCGGAGGTTTGGGTATGGTGGCGATTGGTGTTGGTGGTGCTGATGCTGTTGATGTCATGGCAGGTATGGCATGGGAATTAAAATTTCCAAAACTCATTGGAATAAAGTTGATTGGTAAATTAAATGGGTGGACATCAGCTAAGGATGTAATCTTAAAAGTTGCAGGTATCTTAACTGTTAAAGGTGGAACAGGTTGTATTGTTGAATATTTTGGCGATGGAGCGAAATCACTTTCATGTACCGGTAAAGGAACAATATGCAATATGGGAGCTGAAATTGGAGCTACAACATCCACATTCGGCTATGATAAATCGATGGAAAGATACCTTAGATCTACAGGTAGAAATGATGTGGCAGATGCAGCAAATGCAGTTTCAGAATTTTTAACTGCAGATGCAGAAGTCTATACAAATCCAGAAAAATATTTTGATCAGGTAATAGAGATAAACTTGTCCGAATTAGAGCCACATTTAAATGGCCCTTTTACACCAGATCGAGCAACACCCATCTCACAAATGGCCGAAGAGGCAAAGAAAAATGGATGGCCAACCAAAATAGAAGTCGGATTAATTGGTTCATGTACTAATTCATCTTATGAAGATATTTCCAGGGCGGCATCACTAGCCGAACAGGCCGTTACAAAAAATTTGAAGACCAAATCAAAATTCACTATTACGCCAGGATCCGAACAAGTGCGTTACACGATCGAGCGCGATGGGTTTATTGATACCTTTAATAAAATCGGCGCAAGTGTATTTGCCAATGCTTGTGGACCTTGTATTGGACAGTGGGATCGGCCAGGAGCAGATAAAGGAGAAAAAAATACGATCGTTCATTCCTTCAATCGAAACTTCGCAAAAAGAGCAGATGGGAACCCAAATACGTTTGCGTTTGTTGGGTCCCCTGAATTAGTAACTGCATTAGCGATTGCTGGTGATTTGAACTTTAATCCGCTAAAGGACAAATTAGTAAATGAGAAGGGTGAAAAAGTAATGCTTGATCCTCCAACTGGTTTTGAGCTGCCTCCAAAAGGATTTGCAGTCAAAGATGCAGGATTTCAAGCGCCTGCAAAGGATGGAAGTAAAGTAGAAGTAGCTGTAAATCCAACATCAGACCGACTTCAACTTTTAACTCCTTTCGAGTCCTGGGATGGTAAAAATATTCAAGGACTAAAATTACTCATCAAAGCCAAAGGAAAATGCACGACTGATCATATTTCCATGGCTGGTCCATGGTTGAGATATCGTGGTCATTTAGATAATATTTCTAATAACATGCTTATTGGTGCAGTGAACTATTTCAATGAAGCAACCGATAAAGTTAAAAATCAGCTGACTGGTGAATATGAAAGTGTTCCAAAAGTACAAAGATCTTATAAGGCCAAAGGTTTGAGTTCAATTGTAGTGGGTGATCATAATTACGGAGAAGGAAGTTCCCGTGAACATGCTGCTATGGAGCCAAGGTTTCTTGGAGTGAAGGTAGTTTTAGTAAAATCCTTTGCCAGAATCCATGAAACCAATCTTAAAAAACAAGGAATGCTAGGATTGACATTTGATGTGGAATCTGATTACGACAAAATTCTGGAGGATGACTCAATTGACATTATAGATTTAGCATCATTCGCGCCTGGACGACAGCTTACCATTGTTTTAAATCATAAAGACGGATCAAAAGATACTATTAAGGCAAATCATACATACAATGAAAACCAGATTGAATGGTTTAAAGC
>JAHEMV010000177.1 GCA_024643455.1 Cytophagales bacterium | reverse complement strand
TCGCTGATGCCACGCCATCTGTATAGAGATAATCGATATTTCCCACTCCTCCGCCGATCACAACGACATCGGGATCGACAATATCGATGACAACGGAAATCGCTTTTCCAAAGAAGTGTGTAAGCCGGTTTATGGTCAATGAGGCATTTTTGTCTTTCCCCGAACGATGGAGATCTACAATTTCTTTAAGGTTTTTCTGTTTCCCGCTGATCGCCGTATAATACTTTTGAGTAAAAGGTCCTGAAATCACTGTTTCAACACAACCAACTTTTCCGCAATAGCATGAGCCTCCAGATTCATCCAGGAAATTATGCCCCCATTCACCTCCAATACCATTTTTGCCATTTACTATTTTACCGTTTATTACCAGGCCACCACCTACACCCGTGCCCATGATTATACCAAAAACGATTTCTGCATGAATATTGTGTGATTTTACTGCACCAATTTTTGCTTCAGCCAGGGCAAAACAATTGGCATCATTTGCTATTACGATAGGCATTTTGATGACTTGTTCCAGATCAGCTTTAAATGGCTGCCCGTTAAAACAGGTTGTGTTTGAGTTTTTGAGCAATTTAGTCTGCGGGTCAAGTATTCCAGGCGTTCCGATGCCAATTCGTTCTGGTCTTTTTCCAGACTCCTTTTCCATCATTCCAATAAGCTTATTGATCTGATTGAGTATATGCTCATACCCTTTCGGTTGCTCTGTAGGCACACGCATGCGCACCAATACTTCTGGTTCCTCAACAGATTTTAAGATTACTCCTTCTATTTTTGTTCCGCCCAGATCTATTCCCCAAAGCATAATTTTTCTTGTCTACTTATTTTTCTTCTTTTTTAACAAATTCTGGAGCGTTTTCTTTACTTCTGTAGCCGTGCTATCCAACTCCTCACCAATTATTTCGCCAGTACTTTCTTTCACATTTTCACTCACTTTCTTTTTCAGTGTATCAAGCTGAGGCTGCAATTGTTCTTCGCCCTGCTTAATTAATTTATCTGATTCTGCCTGGAGTTTTACTTCAGCTTCCTTTTTAACTACGTCTACTTGTTGATTTACTTCCTCTTTTACCTCTTCTTTAACCTGCTCTTTTATGGTTGTAGTTGTCCCATCAGCATTAGTCGTGCCTGCTAGCACAATTTTTGGATTATCATACGTACCGCCTACATTAAAATTCAGCTTTATTTTTGAACCTGCGGCAGCAGCATTTTGCCCTTTTAATCCAGCAATTAATTGATTGACCTGCTGACCTATGGCCCCGGCATCTACTTCAGTAATGACATGATAATCAAGCGACCCATCGGCGCCAATGCTTCCAGATAAATTTGCAGTTTGCGATCCTAATGCTACATCAAAAGGCGAAACATATGCCCTGCCATTTTCAAAACTAGTTTTCATCATTACATCCTTCAATGAAAGTTGACTGGATTTTACATCTGATTTCATGAAGCCTGCTAAACCTGAAACAAGTTTTGATTCTTTCATAAATGCCTCAGCAATTTGGATTAATCCTCCGCCGTTCAAACTTTCATAAACTGGTGAAAGGTCTTTATTTAGCAACCCGTTAATTGAAAAATTAGTCGAAAACTGACCACTCATATATTTGGCCATAGGCGCAAAAGCCTGTACAGTTGAAAAACTAGTAAATGCCTGAGGAATCGAAAGTGCTTTTATATCAAGATTATAATCGAATGATGGTTTTTCAGGGATTCTTGTATCGTATTTTCCATTCATAACAATTGTTCCCCCGAATAAATTAAAATACAAATTGCTCATATCAAGTACTCCATCACGAACAGTGAGCAAACCTTTAGCATTTTGCAAATTCAAATTATCATAATAGATATTTTTTATCGATGAGTTAAACTCAAAATCAATATTTTTTGGGATTTGAATTACCTCCATTTGGGTAGTATCCTCAACTGTTGATTCGCTTGTTTCTTCGTCAGTCATCCATTCATTTACATCCAATACATTGGAAGTCAGATTCATAGTTCCTTTTAGCAATTCATTTTCTTTAAACACATAATCCATATAATTACTCAAAAAACCATCAATCTTCATATCGCTACGCCCTACCGTTCCTGAAAACGAATCAATATTTAAACGCTTTGGATCAAAAGTGACCTGAGCATTTGATATTTTCATTCCCTGTGGCAAATCAGGACTAACAAACGTAAAGTTGGTCAAACCCATAATTCCTTTTGTAGGGAATCGGTCGTAACGCTCAGCTTCTACATCCGAATACTTACCCGAAGTTTGAATATCAGCAGTAAGATGTCCTGTATAGTTCATGTCTTCTATTGGGTATACTTCTGAAATTACCTGAAGATCCAGGCCTCCTTTCAATCCTAAATCCCACTGATAATCAACAAGGTTTTTCAATTCCAAGCGGCCAGATAATTCCTCTCCTTCCATAGCCATTTTGAAATTATCAACCAGTATTGCCATATCTTCCATTTTTCCATTCGCACAATCCACTTTAGAATTAAAGGACATATTCTCAAGGGCTTTTGGAAATTCACTGGATTTGATATAGCCGTTTTCCATAGACATTTGGGCGGAAATCGCTGGCATGATATTCCGTATTGAATCGTAAATCCCATCGGCTTTCACATCCAATGAAAACAATCCCTTCATATCCATACCTTCAATAGGAAACATAGAACTAAGCTCGGCCAGATTTATGCGTGCCTGTACATCTGCTTTCATGCTGTAGTCCTTCAGGTTTCTTATCAATAAGGAAGCATTTATAGGATTGCTCCCCAGATCCAAATGCATTTTTTTAATTTCGATAAGCGTATTATCAATGTTGCCATCCTTGCAATCGACCATCATATCGATATTGATATTGCTAATTGGCGTAGGCAATTCAGGATAGGCAATCAATCCATTACTTGCTTTTAGGACAACATTGAATGCCGGCATGGAGGTTTCGCTATAAATCCCTTTTACCTTACCTGAAAATGACATTTCTCCTTCAGCTTTTATTCCTTCATAATCCTCTGTAAATGCTCCTGGGATCAACGAATACAGACTCTTGATACTGGAATTTGTTGAAGAAAAGGATATATCCATATCCATATCTTCCCCTGGCATAGCGAAGTATCCGTTGAATGCAACAGGAAAATCATTGACCAAAATTTCATTGTCCATGAAAGTGAATTTGAAATTGGGCATGTTTATGTGCAATGTGGCATCAGCATTGATCTTTTGCCCATTCAAATAATTAATCCCCTCATAAGTGACAATTGCTTTTTCGACTGATGTCAGTGTATTCAAATCATAATCGTCAGTGGTAATATCACCACTTCCAGTATGATTTAACCCTTCAAAAATCATTGAAAAATCCATGGTTTTATCCTGGTAAGCAAGTCTCCCTTCACTTATGGACCAATTGTTTATGGATAGCTTGAAGTCCGATGTACTTTCTTGTGTGACCACATCTTCGGAGTCTGATTCAACTACAATATTGTAATTGGCATCACCATTTTCCAACACGATTACATTGATTTTTGGGTGAACCAGGTTGATGGAATTTATGGTATAATGATCCCCAAAAAGACTAAAAAGATCAATCGTAATATTAAAACTACCTACGCTAATCAGGGTATCTCCTTCAAACTGACCTTTACCAACCAGACCAAAATCATCAATGGATGCTGTAGGATTTGGGAAGTTTTTGAAAAGTGAAAGCCCAAATTTCGAAGGGTCGTAAAATACATGCGCATCGATATTTTCACTCAGAGTATTACGAACCAGTTTTTGAATGTCATCCTTAAAAATAACAGGGATTAGTACGGCTGCCACAAGCAATAAAGTAACAAAAGATGCTAAAACAATGATCAATTTCTTCATGGGAAAATCAAATAGTTGTTGCAAATTTAAAACTAATCCAAGCATTATTTTTCGTGTCTTAAAAATAAATACCCTTGATGTCAGATAATTGTGAAAATTATACCTCCTATATTTTAAAATAGTTTTTTGAGAGTCTTTATATGTATTTATTTTTAAACTAAATTCAAAAAAAGGAATATATAGCCATGTGATTATTTGATATGTTGAGAATTTCTAAATATTAACAATGATATAATGAAAAATTCAAAATTTCATGATGCAAAAACTTACACCATTTAATATTTTTCAATTCAAAGTGAAAGCTTATATTTGGTTTAAAGCGGGCAGGCCCGATATTTTTGTTTTTTTTCAAAACGTTTTTCTATTCACGACATGATGAACATTAAAAGAAATAAACCGCCAATTAAAGGTAAACTAACAAAAAAAATGGTTGAAGATACTTTGCTTACTGAGATTGCGTGGGAAGCATGTAATCAGGTGGGAGGTATTTATACCGTCCTACGCAGCAAAGTGCCAACTATCGTTGAAAAATTTGGAGGGAATTACTGCCTGATTGGGCCTTACGTCAGTCCCAATGTCGCAACTGAGTTTGAAGAGATTAAGGAAATTGAAGGTCCATTTTCCAGAGCAGCAGCAAAAATGCGTGAAATGGGTTATGATGTCCATTATGGAAAATGGCTGGTTACCGGAAGACCAAAAATAGTTTTACTAAACCCTTCCTGCGTATTTAACCGATTGGGTGAAATCAAGTATTCATTGTGGGAGCACCATCACATTACCACCCCTGATGATCACCTGGTAAACCAGGTTGTTGCTTTTGGGTTTCTGACCAAAATATTTATGGAATTGTTAGCTGGCAGAAAAACAAAAGACCAAAACATTATTGCGCATTTTCATGAGTGGATGGCCGCTACACCAATTCCAGAACTCAGAAAAGCAAACTTGCCAATTTCCATTACTTTTACAACCCATGCAACCATTTTGGGTAGATACCTGGCTATGAATGATCCGGAATTCTACAACCATTTGCCATTTTTTGACTGGCTACAGGAATCACAAAATTTCAATATTGAATCACAGGTAAGGATAGAACGTGCTGCTGCACATGGATCACATGTATTTACTACTGTAAGTGAAGTGACTGCCATGGAATGTCAGTATCTTTTAGGCAGAGAGCCTGATATCGTTACGCCAAATGGAATAAATATCGAGCGATTTCACGCTATACATGAATTCCAAAACCTCCATGAAAAATACAAGGACAGAATACATCAATTTGTCATGGCTCATTTTTTTGGCAGTTATACTTTCGACCTGGACAACACATTGTACTTCTTTACATCGGGTAGATTTGAATTTAGAAACAAAGGATTTGGTCTTACCCTGGAAGCATTGGCACGATTAAACCACATGATGCAAAAAGAGCATATCAACAAGACAGTTGTCATGTTTTTTATTACAAAACAACCATACCATTCTGTAAATCCTGAGGTGCTTCAAAACAAGGCGGTCATGGAAGAATTGCGAAAAACATGTCAGGCCATTGAGCGACAGGTGGGTTCAAGATTATTTCATGCAGCTGCCAGTATACCTGATAATAAATTGACCAATTTAAGTGATTACGTCGATGATTATTGGAAGTTGAGATTTAGAAGAACTTTGCAGTCATGGAAATCGAAGAGACTTCCTCCCGTTGTCACCCACAACCTTGTAAATGATACTGATGATCCGATTCTGATGTTTTTGCGAAGCGCCAATCTGGTCAATAAGGAAAGTGACAGAGTAAAAATTGTTTATCACCCAGATTTTATAGTACCGACCAATCCACTTTGGGGAATTGAGTATGACCAGTTTACGCGAGGTTGTAACCTTGGTGTTTTTCCAAGTTACTACGAACCTTGGGGATATACTCCATTGGAAAGTATTGCTCGCGGTGTCCCTGCCGTGACGAGTAACTTATCTGGATTCGGGGATTTTGTAATGCACAATATTCCAAATCCAGAAGAGAAAGGTATCGTGGTAATTGATAAAGTTAAAAATACCTTTCACGAATCAGCTCAGCAACTTGCTAATCAGATGATGCGATTTGTAAAACAAAATCGAAGAGAGCGTGTAGAAATGCGTGGTAAATCGGAAGCAGCTTCTGTTAGTTTTGATTGGGACATCCTAACAAAATACTACGAAAAAGCATATCTGTTATCAATCCAGAGAGGCGGTTGATCCGCCTTTACAGGATCTAATTAGATAGTTTTTAGCTCATTTTATACCGGAATGTATTTAGCTATTTGGCGTGAAAATTGCGCCACAATGGCACTAAAGCCTATATATTTACTTTTTTTCATGTCATTACTTCCGAAATATAACATGTTTTATATCTGGTAAAATAATTGAAGACTTCAATCTGAAACATATAAGATTGACATGAATTTTAATAATTATACCATAAAAAGTCAGGAGGCCATTCAAAAAGCAATCGAAATTGCGAATGGAAATCAACAATTATCCATTGAGACTGCTCATTTGATGAAAGCATTGCTTTTGTCAGATGAAAATGTGATTTCCTTTATGCTAAAAAAATTAGCTGTCAACAGATTGCAATTAGATGAGAAACTGGATGAAATCATAAATACGTATCCAAAGAGCTCTGGTCAGCAACCTTATCTCTCCAATGAAACGAATAAGGTACTTCAAAAAGCAACAAATTTTCTGAAAGATTTTGGAGATGAATTTGTTTCAATTGAACATCTTGTTTTAGCACTTACGGATGGTTCGGATAAGACAGCAACTCTGCTCAAAAGTTTGGGATTTAATAAAAAAGACCTGATTGCCACTATCAATGAACTTAGAGGAGGAGAAAAAGTCAAAGATCAAAACGCAGAATCGAAATACAGATCTCTGGATCGGTATTCAATAAATTTGAACAAAATGGCTGCGGAGGGCAAAATCGACCCGGTAATTGGCCGTGATGAAGAGATCAGACGTGTATTACAAATTTTATCACGTAGAACAAAAAATAACCCCATTTTACTTGGTGAACCTGGTGTTGGGAAGACGGCTATTGTCGAAGGGATGGCCCAGCGTATCGTAGATGGGGATGTTCCTGAAAACCTAAAGTCAAAAATGATCATTTCGTTGGACATGGGTCTGTTGATCGCTGGCGCAAAATACAAAGGAGAGTTTGAAGAACGATTGAAGGCTGTTATTAAAGAGGTAACAGATTCTAATGGAGAAATCATCCTTTTTATTGACGAAATCCATACTTTGGTTGGGGCCGGTGCAGGTGGAGAAGGCGCAATGGACGCAGCTAATTTATTGAAGCCTGCACTTTCTCGTGGAGAGTTGCATGCCATTGGTGCAACTACATTGCAGGAATACCAAAAGTATATCGAAAAGGATAAAGCACTCGAGCGAAGATTCCAGGGCGTAATGGTTGATGAACCATCCATCCCGGATGCCATTTCAATTCTTAGAGGAATAAAAGATAAATACGAATTGCACCATGGTGTACGCATTAAGGACGATGCAGTTATAGCTGCTGTAGAGTTATCAAGCAGGTATATCTCAGACAGACATCTTCCGGACAAAGCCATTGACTTAATTGATGAAGCTGCTTCAAAGCTTAGAATTGAAATTGATTCTTTACCCGAAGAACTTGACGAATTGCAACGAAAAATCATGCAACTTGAAATAGAGCGTGAGGCTATTCGCAGAGAAAAAAACAAGGATAAAGAAAATATTCTCTCGAAGACCATAGCTGAACTCGCAGACAAGCGAAATGAATTGAAAGCTCAGTGGGAAAATGAAAAAAATATTATCCAGAATATTCAAAATGAAAAGGAGAATATTGATCGACTAAAACTTGAATCTGAACGGGCAGAACGTGCAGGGGATTTTGGGCGCGTCGCTGAGATCCGATATGGATTAATTCTGGAAAGCCAGCAAAAGCTAGATGCATTGCAGAAGCATATTAAGGAAATGCAAAACGAAAATACCTTGCTGAAAGAAGAGGTGGAAAGTGAGGATATTGCTGAAGTAGTGGCGAAGTGGACTGGAATTCCTGTTTCGAAAATGATTCAGACTGAGAAAGATAAATTGATGCACCTGGAAGATGAACTGGGAATGCGGATCGCTGGACAAAAGGAAGCCATTGCGGCAGTATCAGACGCAGTACGACGAAGTCGGGCTGGTCTTCAGGATCCTAAACGACCGATTGGTTCATTTATATTTTTCGGAACAACCGGAGTAGGTAAAACTGAACTGGCCAAAAGCCTGGCAGAGTTTCTATTCGATGACGAAAATAATATGGTCCGCATCGATATGTCCGAATTCCAGGAACGTCATGCCGTCAGCAGATTGATTGGTGCACCTCCGGGTTATGTTGGATATGATGAAGGTGGACAACTAACCGAAGCCGTAAGGCGAAAACCATATTCGGTGATATTATTGGATGAAATAGAAAAAGCACACCCCGATGTATTTAATATCCTTCTTCAGGTTTTAGATGATGGGAGGCTAACCGATAATAAAGGGAGGGTAGCTAATTTTAAAAACTCAATAATCATTATGACGACCAACATTGGTTCTCATTTGATTCAGGAAAGTTTTATACATATGAATGACCTCAATAAGGATGAAGTCATTGAAAACACCAGAATGCAGGTTCTGGATTTGTTAAAAAAATCCGTTAGACCGGAATTTCTAAATCGTGTCGATGAAATAATCATGTTTCAACCGCTATCTAAAAAAGATATTCGAAAAGTTGTTGAAATCCAGTTTCATATCATCAAACAAAGATTGGCGGATAATAATATCAAACTTGAGGCAGATAATAAGGTCCTTGATTATTTAGGAGAAATTGGTTTTGACCCACAATTTGGAGCAAGACCATTGAAGCGGGTTTTACAAAAACATATTCTTAATGAATTGTCAAAGAAAATTCTTGAAGGAAAAATTTCTGCCGAATCAATTGTAGGTATTACTTTAAATGATGACAATGAGATAGAATTTATGAATCTCGATGAGGTCAAAATATAATTTTAAGTTCATCGAATTTTAAAATAGCCATGTAAAGTACATGGCTATTTTTTTACGTACATCATAGATGGAATAAATGTCTAAATTTGAATTTTTAATTAAAGAATTCTGCTAGAATTATGCGCTTGGATACTGGTTTATTTAAAACTCCTTTGTTGCTCGGGTTAATTTTTTTCTTTTTATCATATAACTCAATTGCACAAAATGATAGTACGGATTCTAAAAAGACCCATTTTTCCATTTATCCTGTTTTAGGGTATCAGCCAGAAACTAATTTTAGTTTTGGTGCAATTGGCTTCATCGTATATAAAAACGCCACCAGGACAAATGATGCTCTTTATCGACCATCTAACATTTCGCCAT
>JAHEMV010000678.1 GCA_024643455.1 Cytophagales bacterium | reverse complement strand
TTGCCCATGGGTTTACCAAGAATTACGATATCCGGAACAACCTCTTGAGCTTCATAACCCCAGAAATGTTCTCCTAATCTGCCAAAACCAGTTTGTACTTCATCGCTAATACATACCCCACCTTGTTTACGAATGGCTGGATACAACGTCTTCAAATATCCAGGGGCCAACGGTACCTGACCTCCACAACCAACTATAGGTTCGGCGATAAAAGCTGCCACAGGCTCATGGAAATTAGATAATAAATCCAGGGCTTCGCGAGCATAGTTTTCGCCGGCATTTTGGTCTTTGTATTTTCCCCAATATTGATCTGGGATGGAAGTTTTTATAATAAAAGGCTTTTGTCCCGGGCCTTTCCTATTGCTGAACTTATAATCACTAATATCGATACCGGTTTGTGTATGCCCGTGATATCCATGTTCCATGACCATTATATTCTGACTATTGGCGTAGTGTCTTGAAAGTCGGATTGCCAGGTCACTGGCCGCGCTTCCGGAATTGACAAAAAAGACCTTGTTTAGTTTTGATGGGAATTTGGCCAATAATCTTTCCGCATATCGATTAAGCAAATCGTATACGTATCTTGTGTTGGTATTCAGGATTGCCATTTGCCGCTGCCCCGCCTCTACAATTTTTGGGTGTGAATGACCTACGTGTGGGATATTGTTGTAAGCATCCAGGTACGTGTTCCCATAAGGATCATACATATATTGAAATGCGGCCCGATTCATATAAATTGGTTTGGCATAACTAATCGAAACGATCGGATCTATAAACCTGTGCCTCTTTTCCACAAGTGTGTCAACAGATTCCGGGTCGATCCATGTCAATCCAGCTGATTTATAAAATTCTTTTCCAGCATGTGTCGGATTTATTTCAATCCAGCGGTAAATCAATTCCCAGGCAGATTTCTCACTGATGGAAATATATTCGTTTTCAGGATTAGCAATCTTACTATGTGCGGATTGGCAAACACTGATACACAATCGTGCTCCAATAAGGTAGTAAAGCACATCGATCTCATCCGGAAGCAATGGAATAATGCCCTTATATCCATGAACAATATGACATGCCCAGGCGATGGGATCATCTTTGCCCATAATAGCATAGGTGATGGCAGTAGCCAATTCGTTGATAAGCGAGGAATACACCATGTCGCCAAAATCAATGATTCCTGTTACTATACCATTTTCCACCAATACATTCCAATCATTGGCATCACTGTGAATGATCGATTTACGAAGTGTCGGCAAAACCGGAACGACTAATTCCTTGAATTGCTGAAGAAAATAAACTACTAATTTGCGGTTTTCAGCCTCTGGAATTTCGTCGATAAATGGAGTATTTATGAGGGCATTTTGAATGTCCCATGGATAAACACGCGACTGGATAGGATAATTTCTTAATCCATACATCTGCACATTCATCTTGGCTAAAAAGGCTCCGAACGATTCAAAAAGCGATGAAGAATGTTCAGATTCGGCAAAAAAACTTCCTTGCAGAAAAGAAAGCATTCTGATAATCACATCTTCTCCATGGATTTTGACACATTTAATATAAGCGCCATCAATTGTTTTTATTGGTTTTGGGAAACAATCGCAATCCTGATTATTCAGATGGTTTAGTACTTCTGACTCTGCATTTACTAAATCAAATACATCATCATCCATTTTATAGGTTTTGAAAATGTATTTTGTTTCATGGGTCTTTACCAGATAATTGACGTTATCGTAGCCATTAAGTTTCTTGATCTCAATTGCTTGAATACCAAAATACTTTCGGATTATATCCTTCAAATCCATCTCAATTTTATTTAATGATGAGGTTCATTCCCATGTTTAACTACATTGCACTTTGGAGTAAAAATAGCAGAATAAACAATACAGGAATTAATATTATAAAAAACATCCATGGAATCTGAATTGATCTCAAGGCCTTTTCTAGCCTCATAGCCCATTAAAGTATTTCATTATATCGCGGAACTAGCCAATAAATCAAACTGTTATCTTATAAACCAATCATCCAACTCAGAAATAATCATTATTTCAAATTGGTTTTTGCATTAATAGGTCCCTGATCATCCATTTGATCAGGGATTTTTTTACACTATAATACCATTTACTGGTTTTTAACAACATCTTTTACATCAAGATTCCATCCACAGGATTTAATGCTGAAGGTACATTCTGCAACTTCAATTCCTGCCTGATATTTATCTCAATCGTTCGGGAAAGTGCAGTCATTGGCGTGTCAGAAGGAAGGTTATCAAAAGGATCCTGCATATAAACTGCTATACGATCGATTATGAGGAATGAAAATGCCAGTGAAACTGTTGTTGGAATCAGAATATAACCCATGATATCAACCAAACCAAAAGGTAAAAAGATAATCCACAAATAAATCAATAAATCTACCAGCAAACTGTAGCTGGATGGAAAAACAGTGTTTTTGATTCTTTCACATTTACCCATGGAGTCGGTCAGGTTGGTTAATGTACGATCTAACTGCACAAATTGATACGT
>JAHEMV010000176.1 GCA_024643455.1 Cytophagales bacterium | reverse complement strand
GGTTAACAATAAAAGCGTCAATGTCACCATCATTGTCATAATCCCCAAAGCAAGCTCCCCGACCTACGCCTTCCTCATCAAAATACGCACCTCGGTCTGTTGAGACATCCTGGAATTTCCCATCGCCAATATTTTCGAACAATTGATCTTCCTGCCCATATAAATGCTTTAATTCTCCATTGACTTTGAAGATATCCACATCCCCATCGTTGTCGTAATCGATAAAGGATGAAGACCACCCTACATGTTGAGCAGCAGCTACGGCAATACCTGAAGGGTAAGCCATTTCAGTAAAAATGCCATTTCCCTGGTTTTGATACAGTGAACAATATCCGTCATCAGAAACAAAAAGATCCAAATTTCCATCACTGTTGTAATCGGCAAAATCGACCGCCATGCTTATGGTTCCTTCGCCAACCTGGTTAAATGCTGTGCCAGAAGGGATACCTACTTCCTTAAACCCTTTACCTCCTTCATTGTGATACAAAAAATTGACCATGTGGTCGTTAGAAATGTATATATCAACAAATCCATCGCTATCGTAATCAGCAGCTCCAACTCCCATACCTCTTCCATTTGGATTGAATACACCCATTGCTTCGGTCACGTCTTCAAAGGTGTCATTTCCCAGATTTTTGTATAGTCTATCAATTTCACCATCAAAAGACATAGGGCCCGGAAAACCATCCGGAGCGTAATAAAATTTATAATCTGGGTCGAAACTCAGGTAGTTGCCCACATAAAGATCGAGGAGGCCATCGTTATCATAATCGAGCCAAACAGATCCTACACTACTTTGATCGCCTTCTACACCGGCTTTTTCAGAAATATCAGAAAAGGTTCCGTCACCATTATTTTTATAAAGCACATTCGGACCATGGTTACTGATATATAGATCCGGAAATCCGTCATTGTTGAAATCGCCAACGGTAATACCCATGCCAAAACCATCATCGCCAACGCCCGCTTTTTCAGTTACATTTTGATAAGTACCATCTCCTAGATTTCGATACAATTGATTTCGGTATACTTTTTTGGGTTTGTAATCCTGGTCGCTCAAGCGGTCATGAAAATTACCACTAACGGCATAAATATCCATCCATCCATCCTGATCGAAGTCAAGGAAAGCCGCCCCACCTCCAACGGATTCAATTATGTTGGTTAGATGATCGTCTCCAATAGAATGCCTGAAATCAATTCCACTACTATTGGTGATATCGAGAAAGTAGTCCTGGCCAATGGCAGGCATTGGTTCTTTATTTACTGTCTGAATTGAGGAGGATTCTTTTTTCCCGTTTTGGCATGAAAATGCAATTAAAGCAAGGGCTATAAAATAAAAATTGGAAAATGTACATTTTCTAAAATTTCCAGTAATTGTCCTCCTCATAGGCATTATAAAAAAAAGTGTTTAAACCTTAAAAAATTCAGCTGAAGTTCCCCCAAATTCTATTCTTGCGGATATTTTCGGGTATAATTTTCCTTCCAAAGTGATATACACATAAGTCGGATTGTACCCCTATTTGTGTTGAATTTTTTTTATTGACCTGCAAGAAATAGAAAATGAAAGGCTAAAAAAATGACTTAAGTCACGGTTTTTTATAATTTGAAATATATAATGTCTCTAAATTATAGATTTTGTAAATTAACGGGAGATCTACAATAATAATAGTTGAACTAAAACCCAAATTGATCTGAACAATGTAGTGCAGCTAAGTCAAATACCTTAAACCACTCAAAATGAATAGAAGAAATATTGTAAAAAGTCTTGCGCTCATGCCATTAGCGGCATATCCTACCCTAAGCCATTCTCGGGATAAAACACAAAATTCTCATGGATTGGATCAATCTGAAGCAGATTATAGCAATGTGAAGATTAGAAAAGTTAGGGCAATCATCACGGCGCCACAAAATATTGAATTGGTTGTAGTGAAAGTAGAAACAGATCAGCCAGGATTGTATGGTATAGGATGTGCTACTTTTCGGCAAAGAGCGCATTCGGTTGTCTCCGCAATCAATGATTATTTAGATGATTTTTGTCGAGGGAAGGATGTAAATAATATAGAAGACATTTGGCAGACGGCTTATGTGAGTTCCTATTGGCGCAATGGACCTGTACTAAACAATGCGCTTAGTGGATTGGATCAGGCATTATGGGATATCAAAGGAAAAATAGCTGGAATGCCGGTCTATCAACTATTAGGAGGAAAGTGCCGTTTTGCCGTGGATACGTATACCCATGCCAGTGGGCCGACTCCTGAGGCAGTTGTGGAGGATGTCCAAAAATACATGGAACAGGGATTCCGTAATGTTCGAATCCAACTTGGTGGTTATGGTTCAACGCACCTTTCTAAAGAACCGGCGTATAAGCGATACCAGTTTGGTAGCCCGGATGACAACACCCTGGATGCTAACGCTTATATCAGTGGTACTGTAAAGATGTTTGATCTCGTGAGGCAGAAGATTGGGAATGAAGTGGAATTATTGCACGATGTCCATGAACGGATGCAGCCTATGGATGCCATAAATCTCATTAAACAACTTGAACAGTACAGGCCATTTTTCGTTGAAGATCCTTTTTCACCTGAAAACAATGGTTGGTTTGAATTACTCAGAAAACAAACCAGCGTACCCATAGCAATGGGGGAGTTATTTAACAGCCCGCACGAATGGATTGATCCGATGAGCAAGCGATGGTTTGATTTTATACGCATTCATATTTCTCAGATAGGAGGCATTACACCCGCAATGAAGGTTGCCCGATTGGGAGAGTGGTACAATGTGCGTACTGCGTGGCATGGCCCCGGTGATGTTTCGCCTGTTGGCCATGCAGCCAATGCCCATATCGATCTTGCCGTATGGAATTTTGGCATTCAGGAAGCACCAAGGTTTAATGAGGCACTATTGGAAGTATTCCCTGGATCTCCTACTGTAAAGGATGGCTTTATGTTTGTCAATGAAAAACCAGGTTTGGGCATTGACATCAATGAAGAACTTGCAAAAAAATATCCTGCACCCAAATTTGATTACAACTGGACACAACTTAGAAAAAATGATGGAACCCCTGTCAGGCCGTAACATCCAATAACCACCTAAAATAATTATCATGAGTAACCGACGCGAATTTCTAAAAAAGGCATCAGCTTTATCCGCATCAACCTTGCTATCCAATTGGGCTATCTCTGCTGTTTCAAATGATAAATATGGAGATGTGCTACCCCTGCGCAGAATCACAAGAGACGGGACAAAATCAACTTCATTTACACTTGGTGGGTATCATCATGCCAAATCACTTAATCCGAATGAAGCCGAAAAACTAATTGACAGAGCCATGCAACTTGGTGTGCGATTTTATGATAATGCGCGCGGGTACCACGATGGTGTTGCTGAAGAATATTATGGAAAATTTCTAACGCCAAAATATCGCCAGGACATTTTTTTAATGACAAAAAGCCATGGGAAAACAAGGGAGGAAGTACAAAAACATCTGGATCAATCTTTGACCGCTATGAAAACAGACCATCTGGATTTATGGCAGATGCACACCATTGTTTCCAAGGAAGATGCAGACAGCCGCATTAATGATGGCGTATTGGATTTTTTCCTTGAAACAAAAGCCGCAGGTAAAACCCGATATATTGGATTTTCCTGCCACACGAATCCTAAAGTTGGCATATATTTTCTCGAACAATTAAAATCACGGGGACTGGAGTTTGACACGTGTCAAATGCCACTGAATGTTTGCGATCCAAATTTTGAATCTTTCAGAGATGGTTTATTGCCTGCTTTAGTAGAACGTGAATATGGCGTAATTGCCATGAAAACCATGGGAGGAGGAGGAATGCTGGGCCGCCGTTTTGATCTGACACCTAACGAGTATAAGGATGAAGACATCCTTAATATTGTTCAATTGAGTGATCTCACACATGCACAGATGCATCAGTTTGTCTATTCATTACCTATCTCCACACTTTGCAGTGGTTGCGAAACAACAGAAGAACTGGAGAAAAATGTTAAGGTATTAAGGGATTATAAAGATTTATCTAAAGCAGAGCTGGACCAGTTTGTTTCCCTGGCGAAACCATTTGCTGGAAAATATGCCGAATGTTATAAGCGGGTTTTGTAATTGGAAAAAAGGAAATCAGTTGAATAGTAGATCGGTTCAACTTTTATTAGGCAATGGATTTTTGAAGGTTTAGAACGACTATATAGATTAATCTGAACAGCTGCAAAAAATTGGGTCAAGGATTTCCTGTTTTAGATTCATTTCATCCATTCTTACTTTTCGTTGATCCAAACAGTCAGTGCATTCCGAAAAATGCTCTAAATCCCATAGATCTGCAAAAACCCTTCCTTTATCTAAGGAAATCCCATATTCCTGAACGTGTTCAAGTGATGCTAAATTGGGTGAATGAAATAGTCCATTGGTTTCAAGTATATTTAATGCACCATTTCCAGATCGTGTGGGGATTACTGCGCAACACTCCACACCACAATCAAATGCAAAATCAATTGATTTTTTTGCCCATTCCACGCCCTCTTCTTCGCTGAGAAATGGAGGTCTGAGTAAGATAAAAGCACGGCAAAGGATATCATGGGTTTTTAACATATTAACTGACTTACTAAAATCCATCAGCGACATCTGTTTATTTAGTTTTGGCAATACTTCCGGATGTGTGGTTTCCAACCCTATGGCAAGCTGAAGATCTGTATTTAATTTATCTCTGAATTCCAGGATCCTTCTATCTGTGAGTTTTGGATGGTTTTCCACCAAAACAGTTTCAAATCCATGAAGCAGACTGGCAATGGCATTATGGTCTTTTAAAGGAATCGCTGTTGAATCAAAAAAATTACCACTATTGTAAAGTTTGATATGTTTGGTTGAAGGGAGGTTTTTCAGGGCGAATTCTATTTGTTTTGGAATAGCTCCAACATCAATCGTATCATCTGTCGTATTTTTCCATAAATCGCACATTAGGCACCGAAATGGACATTCTTTGTTGGTTAGGAAAATGGTGGTTACATCTTCGATTTTGCCATTTGCTTGTCTTTCCTTTTCAACCAGGAAAGCATAAGGTTTATTCGGATCAACCGCATTTTTCGTCCCTCTTTGGTCCAGGATCCATTTATTGGTAATATTAAAATCGGGGAGGGTCAACATGTATGTATTAAAAAAGGGTCATCTCCCCGGGCTCGGTCAGGGATCTGTTTGCTTTTTGCAATGCTTTGGAAAATGGCAAACGGAACCTGCAACAATTCAGGATGATGACCCTTTAATTATTTTAACCGTAAATCTTGTTAAATGCTTTTCTGTATTCCAGTTCATTTTTTGGGAATGAACTTTTAAATGTATCCATGGATGCTGCCCCATGCTGGAATCTCCTTTTTGGAAATACAGGCATATCCATACCTGTAACTGCCTTAACCCCTGCAGCCACGATGCTTCCTTTTAACTCATAAAGTTTCTCATGATCCCAATCCGTCATTTCAATAAATGGGAAACCCTCAGCAATCTCAATGACATTGGGTAAGGTATAAGGACTGAAGCCTTTGAATCCAAGTTGCTCACCTGGAGCATATGTTCGCATATAACCACGACTCAATCCACCTGAGTAGGTCAGTGAATGTTTCATGGATTCCACACCCCATCCTTCCTGGTAAAGCATCAGATTGTTAAGCACACTTTTTATGGTCAATTCAGGATTTTCCTCAATCGGATAGTCTTTCAAATTCTCATCTCCACCATCGCCATCGATCATATATTTCCATTCAGGATAGCGTTTTCGAATACCCTGGAGCAGGGCGAAATTCATAGTTGCGGACTGAATATCCAGTGGTTTGTAATCCTCCACAACTTCTATAGTCTTCTGCCAATCCAAATCTTCTGGTTTTATTTGAACTGGTTCTAAGAAAAGTTCCAGGTTCAATGCTTCCAAAAATTGTCGTGCTTGCTTCAAATCTTCAGCTTCATCACCCACTGCCAGCGTAAATGCTTTCAGTCGCGAAGGGCTTTCGCCCAATTCCCTCAGTGCATGGTAGGTCAGTAAAAATACCGACCCGCTATCGATACCTGCTGAAAAAGAACAACCTATTGGTCCGGTTTTAGCTTCATGAGTAAGCCATTTTTTTATTTCAGCATACAAAGCAGATATATACATTTCGCCCAATTTAGCAGGTTCATTGCTCTTGAATTTATTCCTGCCTGGAGTGAAAAATCGTTCATAAATTGGATTAGGATCAGGACAGCCCAAAAGTTCAATTCGGGTTACATAATGTGCCGGAACCATACGGGTATAATAAGGCATAAACTGATCGTCCAGGCCTTCTTTTTTCAGATGTTCATAAATGGTATCAATGCGCTCGGCTACCACCAGACAGGGACCAGCAGACAGTTTTGCTATAAAATATCGCAAAGGCCTGCCAATGGATCGGGCCAGACGAATGGTTTTACCCTCCACCGAAACCAATGAAAACTGACCGTCGATTTTACGTACTGCTTCAGGATCGCCTGATTTAAGGATTTCCCTGGCTTCTTCATTGGTCATGTTATAAATGACATTCTTTTCAGGATGGGTAAGGTCAACGACCTTTGCAATATATTGATGATTCATAATGATGTATAGTTTGTACTAGCTAAAACATGAAAAGCCCAAAATTAATTGTTTTCAAGGTGAAATATTTTACCATTCAAAATTTATTTTAATGAATCGACCAATCAGAGCTGTATTTCATGTTTTTGATGAGTTATATAATCCGATAACAATACACAAAAAATTCAATATCTAAATCCAACAATAGTGTTGCATTTTGAACCGCCAGCAAACATTATTATGGTCCAGCAGGTTATTTTTTTTAAAAAGATCGATTTTTAGATGAGCGTATGTCATTGGACCATGAATACATTGGTTTTTACGATCAATTTGCATATCAATGGGAATGAAACACCTCTTTTATCCATTTTCTTGACAATTATGACTAATTGTCCTATCCACAATAAGGTTATTAGTTTCTGAATTGGAGTATATATACCAAATTATATTTATACCGGATTGATACTAACCTCTGTTAATTTAAAAAGACTTATCCGTGTTGGTGAGATAGAATGATACATTTAGCGATTTATGAGTATTTTGGGTAGGAAGTTTGAGAAAAGTAGGTTTTTTGGGTTTGAAGGCAAAAGTTTAGAAGAAACCATTTTTTTGCAGGCGCTTTCCATATCATGCATTTCCGTGATGCTAATTGCGCTAAATACGGCCCTTCATGGCATGATTTATCCTCTATTTGTATTCAATGTATTTTGTTTGCTGATACTTTGTTTTTTTAATTACCTGGCGAGATACAAGGGGCTATATAAGCAAATTACCATGCCTTTTTTGATTGCTATTTTACTGTTGATTAGTTTTTCATGGTTTATTTCAGGTGGATACCGGGGTCCCAGTGGTTATTTTTTAATGGCCATACTCGTTTTAAACTTTGCCATTTTTAATTCAAAACAACGTTTTATTTATTCAGCTCTTGTTGTTCTCAGTGTTGTGGTGCTCTATACGATAGAGTATATTAACCCGACTTTAACTACCATCATTCCTTTTAAAATCGATATTATTGGCCATGGCATTATTTTGATTATTTGTGTTGTTACTACGTATGCCATCGTTGTAAAGATCAAAAATAGTTATGACCGGGATAGAGAAAAGGTGATAGAAATGAACGCCAGGCTCTCTGAGCAAAAAGTGGAAATTGAATTAAAAAATAAGGAACTTCATGCGCATTCAGAAAAATTGAAAAATGAAGTGGAGCAACAAACAAAGCAACTTGCTTCACTCAATGCGGATTTGATAGAAAAGAACACCTCTCTGGAGCAATTTACATATATTTTGTCTCACAATGTGCGGACCCCGATTTCACATCTTAAGAGTCTTTTTGGGCTTTTACCTGATGATTATCCTACGGATACCATGACAAAGGAAGTCTTAATCAGGATGAAGGCAAGTGCATTCAAACTGGAAGATATCATTCTGGATCTTTCAAAAATTGTGAATGTCAGTAAAGACACTAAGGAATTGATTGAGACGGTATCGATCCGTAAACAACTCAAGTTGGCATTGAATACGTTGGAAAACCAGATCAAAGCTACCAATGCTGAAATAGACATTACTCTTGTCGATGATGTAGAAATAAAGGGGATCAATGCCTATGTGCAAAGTATTTTTTACAACCTGATCAATAATGCTTTAAAGTATGCTTCTCCCGAAAGAAAGCCCTTAATCGTGATTACTGTTCAGGAAGAAGAAGGCATTCTGATACGAATTAGTGACAACGGAATCGGTATAGATATGGCGGTTGCAAAAGATAAAATCTTTCAGTTGTATCAGCGATTTAATGCCGATAAACCAGGAAAAGGATTTGGACTTTTTCTCATAAAAACACAGGTAAATGCCATGGGAGGTCAAATATACGTAGAAAGTGAAGTAGGCGTTGGAACGACCTTTTCTATACATATTTGAAATTAGTCTTTTTTATATACAACTCAAAAGGATGAATTTTTACTTATAAATCCTTTATTTTCCATAATCCAAGTGATTTATCAGTATAAGTACCTTGACCTTCAGTGCATTTTTCATTAATAATTTTAATGGGTTTTGGCAAATTAAATGGAGGTTTTTCCAGGTTGATGATCCTCCAGTCCCCCGTGATGATATCCACATTTTCATCGCATTCCGGAAATGTCGTAGTCAGCAAATAAGTGATATTGGATTTTTTGATGTTGGTTAATACATCAAGTATCATTGCATTTGACAAATGGACCAGACAATCCCGGCACAACAGCATATCAGCTTGTGGCAATGGATCTTTTATCAGGTCAAGTTCTAGGAAACGATAGATATCATTTTTAAACCGTAAATTGTTCTTTTCAATGATTTCAGGAATAATATCTCCACCTAAATAAGACTTAAGAGGCATTTCCATTTTGCCAAACCAGTTAAAATCACCACAAGGCACATCCAGAATACGCTTTATCGCTAACTCCTGAACCAACAATGGAATTTGAGCAATTATTTCACGTGTTTGATCATCATCAGATCCCTGGCCAGAAATGGAGGTTTCTCCGCTCCAATGGTTTTTCTGATATATTTCCTGAAAAGTGTCTTCAATAGATAAGGTCATTTTGGACTTTGCTTTCTTTTCGAAATATCTTGTATCGAATGGGAGTGGAGCTCTTTTCATCTGATGTATGAATTTAGGATTTTGCTTTCCAAATATATTTAAGAAATAGTTAAGATGCTTTTCCTGGACGGCGCAACATTATATTTACTTTCATTTCATCCAT
>JAHEMV010000677.1 GCA_024643455.1 Cytophagales bacterium | reverse complement strand
TTTATATATAACTGTAAATAAATACTTTAAGTAAAATATACAAAACAAAAAGATAAATAAAATAAGTAAAATAATTGACTACGAATCAAGAGGTTGTGGGTTCGAATCCCGCCAGGTTCACAGAAAAAACCAAGCACTTACAAATACTACTTTGTAAGTGCTTTTTACTTATAAATTCTCTATCGCCTATTTATTTTTAGAGATCCTATATTTCCAAGCGATAATTTTATTATAAAGATTCAACACCAAACATTGATGGATTTAATGCCCATTTTCTAAAATTTCCAGACAATTGGCTAGTGCACGATAATTATGATATGTTGACTTCCAGATGGAAGCTTTTGGGAACCCTGTTGCGTCGTGTCGAGTATCAATTCCATGGATATACCACCCGCCATTGGTGGAGTCTATTACATATTTTTTGATATAATCCCATTGCTTAACAAACAACGTATCATATCCTGCTTCGGGATAAAATTGATGAAAAATCAGTAAAGTATTCAATGCTTCTGCCTGGGCCCACCATTCTTTTGAATCTTTGATGATAACCAGGGGTTTTCCCTTGTCAAAATAATATCCCTGATCATAAAGCCCACTATTCACGGGGTCCAAACCTAAAAGCGAATGATCAACTATTAAGCGTAATTCATCCAGAAGCGCTTTATCATGTTCGATTCCCAATGCCTCAGAGGCTTCTAAAAGCAGGTAAGCAGTTTCGATATCATGACCAAATGAGACATGATCGATTCCCGCATGTTGAAGTATGATCGTGCTATCCTGTCCATAAAATGAAACGGGTTTCAGATCAGCAGTAAAGAACAAATTCAGGTAATGATCTTTGTTGATCATTACATCTTTAACTAGCAAATACATTTCTGAAAGGCGCTCTTTGACCAGTGGATCGGGCCATACTTGGTATAAAGATGTAAAAGCCTCTAGTAAATGGATGGAGCTGTTCTGATCCTTATAGCCAATGGTTGAAGTGGATGGTGTGGTATCGTTCCGTTGGATTACTTCACCCTGCCTTGTTAAATCCTGAAAATATCCGCCATATTCCGGATCATGGCTGTGTTGCTCTAACCAATTAAAAGTCCTTTTTGCTAAGTTTAAGGCTACAGTATCCCCAGAAACATCAAAATATGCACTAAGTCCATATATCCCAAAAGCATTACCATAAGCCGTTTTTGGATCATTTTCACCAAATGGTTCTCCTGATCGATCTACATTTTGATAGAATCCGCCATAATTCGTGTCCCACATTTTTTGAAGAAATGGGAGGCCATGGCGAGCATATCCAAGATATTCAGTATCGGATTTTCGTTTTGCAACCATGGATGTTGTCCAAAGATGACGTGCCTGGGTCACGATCATTTTATCTTGATTTTCCATCGGTTTAAACGAGGCGGATAAATTACTCAAATATCCTCCTGCAGAATCAATATCAAGGGGATACCACTTATCCAGAATGTTGGCATTTAATTCATGCGCTATATCTGTTGCAAGCTGATCCCAGGGAATCTTTTCTTTTTCTACTTTTTGATTACAGGAAAAGTAAAAAGCAAGCCCAATGACGATAAAAATAAATGTGTGTTTCTTCATGGAATTTATAATGTTATTTATTCAAAAAATAATTTTTGTCTACCTGTAAATAATAAAAATACAACTTCCGTTTTAATCATTAACCGTAAGTTGGAAATTTCATGTTTTCCAGGATCATTGCTTGTAATACACAATAGTAGCTTTTCGATCCGGTCTACCCATAAAGCCATCTGCTGTTTGATAAATCACCAGCTTTTTCCCTCTTTTTTCCAATGCCCAAACTTCTCTCGATTTCAATTCAGTCGGCCGATCTCCAAAATTAAAGGTAACTTTCGACGCAATAGTAAGGGTATCCTTTCCGACTGACCAAGTGGCATTTTGAACGCGCGGTGAATTATTAAACACCAAAGAGTTCATTTCCCTTCCATCAAGGAAATAGGTCTGTTCCGTAACTTCATCATCAGCCCATTCCACTACAGAAACCGACTTGACAACCAGCTCATTATCTTTTTGGGACATAGAAAGTTTATATGGTGGGCTGGTCGGTCCCATATTTTGAAGGACGCTTTCTCGTTCATCCATTCTCCATTCCCCACTGAAATCCGCTGACTGGTCGATTACTATTGGCTCCATACCACAAGCTTTACGGTAAGCCATAGTCCCTTCCAGGTATGCCTTATCTTCCATAAAAACATACCTGGGATCTGCCGTAAGTTTTTCATATTCTTCAACGGGTGTACCGCGTACCATTCCAGACCAGACCACCCAATATATCCAGTTTGGCTGACTGTCAATTACTTCCTGTCTTGGCGGTGTACCGACCTCACCAAGTGTAACTGGTTTTCCTTCTGATAATGCCATCAATCCATCATACCATTCCTGTTTGAAAACATCTCCATAAATATCAATGGCTAGAATATCAAGAAATTCATTGCCGGGATAGTAGTTGACAAATTCTCTTCCCGGTTGTTCTGGTTTGTCCACACTCCAAATCCAGATC
>JAHEMV010000676.1 GCA_024643455.1 Cytophagales bacterium | reverse complement strand
GCTGAACTCAATCCCATTTTTGCAATTGGTATCATCTTTTTCAATAGACCTCCCCTTGTACTCAGCACTAAACCAACCCTTAACTTCACTACGCGGATTTTTAGTTGTTCAAATTGGTCAGAGGCGGCTTCCCATTTTTTTGTTAATGTTGCGAGAAAGTCATCACCAAGTTGGATTCTGTCTTCTGTCTGCTCTATGCCTCCTGTATCAAAACCATAGATTCCAATGGCCGATGCAGATATAAAACACTCTATAGTATGTTTGTGTTGTTTTAAGTATTCAAATATAAGATTTGCACTTTCAACCCGACTCGACAATAATTCATTCTTTCTAGCTTGAGTCCATCGCTTATCCGCCACTCCCGCACCTGCAAGGTGAATGATGTACCGGACATCATCAAATGTCTGCTCTTCAATAATTCCTTTTGGTATATCCCAAATAAACGTCTTGTACTTTTCAGGATTGTTTTTTTTCCTATTCAGATGTATTACCTCAAAACCCTGCTGTGTAAGTTGTTCTGATAAATAAGAGCCGATCAAACCAGATCCACCTGTAATTAAAATTTTTGATTTCATCTATATTAAACAATGTGAGGATGGAAAGTTCTAAATATTTGGGCAAAAAAAAAGCTAAGTAAACTTAGCTTTCTCGAATTAATAAGTTGTTCACTATAAAGATTTGGTATAATCTTTTTCTTGCTGAAGCTCGCCGGTTTCATTATAAACCATCCAGGTGCCAACTTTTTCACCTACTTCATAATACATTACATATCTTAAAATTCCTTTTTCATCCCATATTTGCCATTTGCCATCGCGTTGACCATGATTAAACTTCACTTCCCCGGACTTAATACCATCTTTTGTCCAATTGATCCATTTTCCATGTTTTTGACCGTCAATGAAACTGCCCATTTCTAATGCGTTTCCATTGGAAGCATAAACAGCATAACTTCCATTTAATAAACCATTGCTGAAATTATATACTTTAGTTTGTTGATCTTCTTCCGATGTTACTTTGTATTCTCCATTGAGCAGTTTGCCATCTTTATCATAAGAAAGGCCATTTTTCTCATAAGCACTTTGTCCGTACGAAAGTACAGGAAGAATCAAAAATGCGGCTATTATATATATTGGTTTCATTATCTATTATTCAAATGTTAATAACTGATAGATCAAAATTAACATCCTGTTAATAGAAAGACAAGAACTTAACATAAAATTAACATTGCGGAGCGCAATATTTTTATGAAAATGATATTCAAAAAGGGATTAGGACTTCATTTTTACCAGCAGTCTGTTGTTTGACTTATCCAGTAAAAAGGCCTTGTAGTGTTGTTTTTGATAGGAAATGAAAGAAATTTCAATATCGTGGGAACCTTTAAGCACTTCGTTGATCTTCACGATTCCATCAAAATCAGTGTAAGCTTCTATTTCTTTTTGATCGATAATTATTTTTGCAGCAGGGATAGGTTCTTCTGTTAGCTCATCAATTACCATGATTTCAAACGAAATGGCTTCCTTTGTTTCTTCTTTACCTCCTTCTGAGAATGAAGGTAAAATCGAGATTGCAACACAAATAAATGTAAACAGTATTCTTTTCATCGGTACAAAGATATCCCTGAGTTGTGTTGTATTTTTTATGGGAATATTATTGATATGTTAATAAAAAGGACCATCATTAAGACAGTCCTCATTATTATTAATATTGATCCAAAGGTAATTAGAAAGTATATCGATATACCAGTGCGAAGGCCCTTCCTGGTTCAAATACTGAAAATGTTCTATTCTCAGCACCAAAGGATTTATAAACATCTTCCTTCACTGATCCTAAAATATTGGAAGCTCTAAGATTAATCCTTGAATTATTTGATTTCCCAAAATCCCTATAGATATTAAAATTTATGCTGTGAAAAGGTAAGGTATATATATCAGGCCATCTTCCAGATCCTACAATAGAAAGTGTTTCACCTTGTACGTTATAAGACAAATTAGCGTTTATTGTATTTTCTTTATTATTCCAGTTGAGGTAAGCATTAACCAAATAAGGTGCCTGGCCAACCATATCGCGCGTATCACTGATTTTCTCGCCATCTCTGGCCCATAACTCTCTATTTTGTTTTTCAGTTACCGTATTACCCTGCGCATCTGAATTGACAATGACTTCATTGATATCAATTTCTGATTTGACAATTGAAATATTTGATCCAAATGCCAGGTTCGGAATGATATTCTTTCGGAATTCAAATTCGATTCCATATACTACACTATTACCTGCATTTTTATAGGTGAGCTGATCTGGAGCGGTTTGAAAAGCAACTTTTTCAATATGCCCTTCAAAATGTTTATAAAACAAACTAAAGGAAATCATTTCATTTGCTTTGAAATAGTTTTCCCATCGCAAATCATAGTTGTCGATATTAGTTTGTTTCAAGTCAAGATTTCCAATAATAGTTCGGTCACTTATAGGATCATAAATCTGCGCGTTTGACTTTTCTCTGAAAGATGGTCTGGCAAGCGTTTTATTATAAGATGCCCGAAGGT
>JAHEMV010000675.1 GCA_024643455.1 Cytophagales bacterium | reverse complement strand
GCACGCCCGGAAGGATTTGAACCCTCAACCCCCGGAGCCGAAATCCGGTATTCTATCCAGTTGAACTACGGGCGCATCATTATATTATTGTTACTTAATTTGTATTCAAAAGAGCTAAATCCTGATTCAGGAAGCATTTGCTCAATTGGAGTGCAAATCTGCGCAAAAACTTTTTGTTGTCCAATAAAAAAATGATGTCTTTACGATAGTGTTTGCTTGACTAACTCAGCAGCGTCTTTTAATAATACAGCAGATTTTACTTTCAATCCACTGTCATTAATTATTTTAGCTCCCTCATCAGCATTTGTTCCCTGAAGTCGTACAATAATCGGGATATCAATATTTCCGATGTTCTTATAGGCTTCTACTACTCCCTGGGCAACCCGGTCGCATCGCACAATACCACCAAAAACATTAATAAGAATAGCTTTTACGTTAGGATCTTTTAATATGATCCTAAATCCTGCTTCTACTGTGGTTGCATTTGCTCCACCGCCAACATCAAGAAAGTTTGCAGGCTCACCGCCCGAAAGTTTTATAATATCCATGGTTGCCATTGCCAAACCAGCTCCATTTACCATGCAACCTACATTTCCATCAAGTTTTACATAATTCAATCCTGCCTGGTCTGCTTCCAGTTCGAGTGGATCTTCTTCGGTAATATCCCGCATATCTGCTAATTCCGGATGCCTGTACAGAGCGTTATCATCCAAATTAACTTTTGCATCCACTGCAAGTATTTTATTATCTGAAGTTTTCAATACAGGATTGATCTCAAATAAAGATGCATCCGATGAAATATATGCATTATAGAGTGAATGAATAAACTTGGACATTTCGCCTGCCACAGAACCTTCTAATCCCAATTTATAGGCTATTTTTCTGGCTTGATAAGGCCTAAAACCCTGGGCCGGATCGATCCATTCTTTAATGATTTTTTCAGGGGTTTTTGCGGCAACTTCTTCGATATCCATTCCACCTTCTGTAGATGCCATTACTACATTGCAGCTTGTATTGCGATCCAGCAAGATGCTGATATAAAATTCTTTGGTTTCTGACTCACCCGGATAATATACATCTTCAGTTATAAGTACCTTATGCACGGTCTTACCTTCAGGTCCTGTCTGGTGTGTCACCAATTGCATACCCAAAATCTGTTTAGAAAGGTTTTCTACTTCAGTTAGATTTTTGGCGAGTTTTACTCCACCACCTTTTCCTCTGCCGCCAGCATGAATTTGGGCTTTTACTACCCACCAATTTGTGCCGGTTTCCTGGTTTAGTTTTTTTGCTGCGGAAACTGCTTTCCCAGGTGTATCTGCTACTATCCCTCGTTGGATATTCACACCATAATTTTGAAGAATACTTTTTGCCTGATATTCGTGAATATTCATTTTTGTATATTTTGGGCTAAACTATATGTTTTAAAAATATTTACCAAAGGTTAAACCCCGATTAAAAAAAAACTTACGGTTTTTAGTTCCTTGTCACAAAGAATTCTACGAATTTCTTATGTTTGAATTAATTTTAATGTAGCAAAAGATACTTAATGATTCTCAAAGGAAAGCAACTTACAAAGTCATATGGAGACCTGAATGTTCTGAAGGGAATCGATATTGCCATTGAAAAAGGGGAAATCGTATCCATAGTAGGAGCTTCAGGTGCCGGTAAAAGTACCCTCCTGCATATTTTAGGCACTTTAGACGATGCGGATGCAGGTGATTTATTTATAAAGGAAGAAAACATCACCAAACTCAATAGCAACCAGTTGGCTCGATTTCGGAATCTCAATATTGGGTTTGTGTTTCAATTTCATAACCTCCTTCCTGAATTTAGTGCCCTGGAAAATATTTGCATCCCCGGGTACATAAGCAAGCGTAATGCTAGTGAGGTTGAGGCCCAGGCACTTCAACTCATGGAATTATTGGGAATTGCCGATAGAAAAAATAATAAACCTTCTGAACTTTCCGGAGGAGAGCAGCAACGAGCCTCTGTCGCCAGGGCATTGATCAACAATCCGGAAATTGTTTTCGCAGATGAACCAAGCGGTAATCTTGATTCAAAAAATGCAAATGAACTCCATGAATTGTTTTTTAAACTTCGAAAGGAACTCAATCAAACTTTTGTAATCGTGACCCACAACGAGCATCTTGCACAAATGGCGGACAGGATTTTGGAGATCAAGGATGGTATGATTGTGAAATGATTCCCCTGTACTTCTACTTTTCCATCAGACCTCTAATCTTAAATGCTTTTCTGTCAAAAGCGTCATTTTTTAGAATCCATAAAATATGACTAAGGGAGTTTGGTTTATGTTAATCGCTACCTTGGTTTTTTCTATGATGAATGTAGCAGTAAAGCTATTGCCACATATTCCGGCGGTTGAAATTGTGTTCTTCCGGTCGGTAGTATCATTGGTCTTGAGCCTAGGGATTTTAAAAGCGAGAAAAGTACCAATTTGGGGAAAGAATCATAAATTGTTAATCCTGCGTGGGGCTTCTGGTGCTATGGCTTTAATCTATATTTCAGGTTAATACAGGATA
>JAHEMV010000175.1:6835-9348 GCA_024643455.1 Cytophagales bacterium | reverse complement strand
ACCTCAAATTATAAGTCCGGTTAAATGTAAAATACTTTTCATAAGTAGGCCTGATCCCCGTTGTAGTCAAATCGGAGTTTCGCAACTGGGTCTTTACAAACCTACGATCGAGGTCTGCTCTGAAACTCAGATTCGATGGTAAAATTGAAAAATTAAAATCTTTAATCAGTTTAAGGTATTTACTGTTCATCGAAGTTGATTCTTTGAAAGGCTCCACCATCCCGCCCTGAGGGCTAAAATTGTATCCAAGCGAACTCCTTTGAGAGATTAAATTGTATGACTCAATATTTACATTTGTCTGCTTTGCTTCAGCATAAGCATACGTCAGCGATAGGTTTTCAATATCATAAATATGGCTTTTTGCTCCTTCTTTAGTTTTTACTTTCCGCACATTTGTGAAATTAAAGCTCCGTCTTTCCAATCTATCCTGCGTAATTTTCTTGTATTCACTCCGCTCACCAGGATCTTCTATCGCTTGCAAAGAGGATTCTAAAGGTATATCAGGATCCAATGGATCATATTTTGGCGTAATTTTCCTGTTTTCATAACCCAGGTACAACGGGATTTTTATTCCAGATTTTTCAGGTAAAAATTTATCCAGTTCAATATTTGCAGCAACATCATATTCAAAAGTCTCAGCTCTGGACATTTGGGCAATTCGCTGTTGAATTCCCCCAAACCCAATGGATGTGTAACGGGTGGATGCAGTGATGGTCATTAGATCAGCCATTTTAGCATTCAGATAAGCGTTGGCTGCCCATCCTGCTGTCCGTTCAAATTCAGTAACACGCAATTCATTTGCCCAGATCGTAACGGACTTTGGTTGCTCATCGATACTTTCAGGGTTTCTTATCCCAATCATTATGGTTTGAACAGACTGCATCTGAGGTCGCCCTTCTACAGTAATCCTATAAATGCCCACGGTATCTGAAAAAGGCAAATCTGTTGCCAATCCTAATTTATTCCTTTTGGCTTTCAGTTGATATAAATCATCAAAAGCAATATCGATCTCATTTTCAAGAGGCCAGATCTCCCTATCAGTTGTCGATCCAACCTGAGTCACTTTAAGGGGTACTTCTATTTCATAATAGTTTTCTTTAAAGTCTGTCCCAAATCGTATGAAAGCAGTTACGTCGTCATCTTTGAGTTCTGTATTATCATTTTCCTCAGCATGGAAAAACATTTTAACTCTTTTATAATTGATGAGATCATTTGAAAGGTTTTTAAATACAGCCCTTGCATCTTTATCTTTTAGTCCTTTGACAGTAAGTAATAGTGACTGTTCGTTTTGTTGACGGTATATTGGAGAAGTATTATCATAGTCCCGCTTTATTCCTGGAGGTAAAACATATGGAATACTACCAGCTGTTGCAGCACCATTTTCTTCAATATTTATTACAGAAACATTGAACTTCGGATCATACGGTTCAGGTATTTCATATAATCCTCTTTGGTACAAATTTCCGTCATATTTTCTCCATTGAGATCCGACTAATTGTAATTTTGCCATACGCATTACCACTGGCTGCTGAAATTCAGTAGCATACATCCTTATATACCGAATGGATTTGAAACCAGAAATATTACCCTGGACTCCAGTAGGTTGCCGAATTGGAATCCGAAATTGATACCACGTAACCTGATCCCCGTTTCTATCATTAATCACCTTATCGACAATGAAATTTTTTCCTATTTGAAGCTGCCCAGGACGCAAATCTAACTCATATTCATAGTATTCCTCCAAATCCGAAATGGTATTGTCTTTATTTAAATCCTCGTTATCAGGAAGATTGGTTCCTGAAGGAGTATAATCAGCGTTGTTATCCGAAACGATTGGAGAGTTGTTTTCAGTGCCATTATAATTCTTATATCGCTCCTGAATCTTTACATTATCTGCATCATAATCAGATCCCAAATAATAATGAAAATCATCTGCCGATACATCTTTCAGGATTTCATCGCGTCTGTTTGGATCAATCCCATTTAAAGCGTTTAAAAAATCCTGATAATTTTCAAAAGTAGATTCCGCTTCACTTTTCAGACCATCCATCCCGATATCCTGATTGGACCGTGCTTCAGTGGAGTTGTCAAAAGCATTGGTGAGGTATTGTTGCTCAGTGACTCTCCCCCATTTTGTACGATAGGTTGCAGAGGTATCACCATCTGCTGGTAAACCATTTTCAAAACCATGCCTGTTATCCTTGATCACATCTTCAGAAACACTGCCCAGGTTAAAAACCAATTTCCCGCCTGTAGTATTATTGGTATTTTCGATCCCATCCAATACCCTTCCATTTGTCCCGGGAATAAACGGATCCATCATCCAGAAATCGATGTATTCTATATTATTTTTATCAAAATCAACATCGGATGTGATGGCCCGTGTGATTCCAGCCCAGTTGTTTCTTGGATTATTGAGATACCCCTGAGTATTGATGTCTGGGTTATAGTTGTATTGTCCCCGCTCTGATGGATAATATGCTAAATCTAAAATTGGAAGATAGGTATTCACC
>JAHEMV010000175.1:0-6825 GCA_024643455.1 Cytophagales bacterium | reverse complement strand
TATTTCCTGTGGGTCAATTGGCCGCACATAGTGATTTTGCTTGTCTTCTTCAGTAATGTTTGGTGGTTTGTTCTGCCCTGAACTTCTATAAAAAATATTATCGATGATATACCAGGCCATTTTTGCTCTTTTATAACCCAATCTCAGATCATTGTTCAAATCTGATCCGGAAGTAAACCGCTTGTCTTCTGTCATGGGTGTATGGGCAAGTTTCCAATTCAGTATGTTATTCCCAAGATTAAAGGGGGTTGCTGACGCTTCAAAATCATCGATATATGAGGTTTCTTGTCCATCGACATAATTGGAAGTCCCGGGGATGATCTGGGCGATTTCTGCATTGAAAGTAACACTGGACGGCGCTTTGGTTTGAATTAGTGGAATAGCATCAACCATTTTAGTCAAAAACCTGGAATCTTTTTGAAAGTTCAAATCCAAACCATATTTCATATTTCTAACTGGTTCATTACCTGTACTTACACGAGAAATTAATGGCCTTTCATTCAGGTATAAAAAGGTCCCCCCCAGATTGAAATTATCACTAAGTCGATAATCAAGCCTGGTTCCCAATAAACTCCTGGACTGGAAATTGAATAGATCTGCTTTCTCGTAGGAAACTTTTATAGGTTTCCCGGAATTTAGTACTGCCTCATTAATGATCGTTACGCGGCCCAGGTTGTAATCAACACGATAGTCTTGTCCCTCTATCAACGGAGAATTTCCCGCTGTCACAGTCACCGAATTTTCAGAAATATTGATCCCGGGAAGGACAATTTCTGAAGAAGATCCCGCCTGCATCCTACCAATGATATAAAACTTATTTTTGCTCAGGTCCAGTTCGGACGCAGCTTTGGTAGTCCGATAAAGGGTATCATAAACGTATTTATTGATGAGATTTGCTTCGGATTTTGGATCGAAATAAGACTTTAATTTACTCCCGAATGGCTCCAGAACAGGGAAGACGATCAAACCGGATTCTTCCCGCACAGTAATATTGGAAATATAATCAAAGTTGCCATCAGGCTGCGGGTCATTATTGGAATTGAGACGATCCAAACCAAAAAGCTGTACTAATGGCACATCTTTGGTGTTTTTGCCTTCATTCAAACTTGGATTATGAATCCCGGTTTTGTCATCTTTGTAAACAACCCGTAGCTGAAATCCTTCTCTGGAAAGCTGAGTAGCATTTAAACTATAAATATTTTTCATCATTAAATCCCAGGAGGGAACAATAACATCAATTTTGCTTGGCCTGAGTAGTTTTAAAAATATAGCCTGGTTTTCCGGCCTGTTTTGATAGTCCTCGGTCAGTTCACCAACCTTATATACTTGTCCATTGTAAGTGTATTCATAGGCGATCGCCAATACTTCATCACTTTGTAATTTTCTTAAAAGAGACATATGTCCGAGTTGACGATCAATGGTGTATTCCCGTTCATCAAGCCTTCGTGCGGCAGTGATACTCTCATAATCTGTTGATTTTGTAAAGTTGAATTGATTACTTAGAATGTCTGCAGCCTGGTCACTATCACGCAATCCTGGTGTATTGCTAATTTGCTGATATAATTGGTTGGCATCATTTCTTGCAGGGCCACCATTGCCAGGCCCAACTTTAGGATTATCTTTTTGAAATATTACTTTGCCTTCTCCCAAATCCATGAAAGCCAGAAAATTCCGTAATGTTTCCGTATTATTTTGTCGGTTAATCACATAGACTTCAACTCTTGTTATATTCAATCCGGAAATTATTTGAGGTGTCCCTCTTAACCAGTTTTCATAATTTTGCCGAAAAAAGTGACTTAAAAAAAAGTGCCTGTTTTCTTCATAATCTGAAGCCCTGATCTCGAATTCTCTGCCTTGTCCTCCTCCATTCGAATCACCATTAATTTCCAATTCATCACTTTTGCCACGCTGGGTAGATGCTACTGCGGTAATATCCAGTTTACCAAATCGCAATTGAGTTTTCACACCAAACAGGTTTTGAGCTCCTGTTATCAGGCTGTTTGACAATGGGAGGCTTACATTTCCTATTTCTATTTTTTGTAAAATATCTTCAGCAAATCCTGTGTATTCTACTTTGAGGTTATTTTCAAAGTCAAATGAATTGTTATTATCGAAATCGGCAGTAATGCTTAATTTCTCTCCAATTTTTCCAACCACGTTCATGCTTATCTGTTGATCAAATTCGAATCCTCCGTTTTTTTGCTGTCGAATGGGAATTGATGGATTTTGAATCCTTTGCCATTTTCCACCAAAGTCCAACATCACAAATCCATTGGGTTGAATATCTACAAAACTGCCGCCGAATATTCTATCGAATGCAGGACTTATATAAATTGGAGGTATAAGTCTCCGGCCGCTAATGGCACTTTCTCCATCCTTATCTGAAGACATCTCCTTCCAGTAATTTTTCCTCATTTGTATTCCCTGGAGTTTGTTGTATTGCTCGAAATTCAAATTGGTCGGCGGTCGATAATATAGATCTCCAATGCGCTCATCAATGGTATAATTCAGACTGGTGTCCACTTCCACATCAAGTTGCAGCGAACCAGGATCTTTTAATATTAATGGCGAAGTCTCATTTGGGTAAAGTATTGAATTCCCAGGCCGGTCTTTTGGCTCATAGATTGGTAGTCTTGACTTTTGATACTCCTGGACAGGCAAAGGATATTGTGTAGTATCAGAAAAAATAGAATCCTTTGGCACAATCTGAGCAAAGACCTGTGAAAAACAGCATAATGTCCATAGTGATATCAGAAATATCCTTCGCTTAGTACATACTAAATTGGCTATTATTCTGTTCAACACCTGGCTTTTATTAGAATAGTTAGGCTTGTTTTAGGACCAATTTGATCAATTCTTCTAAAGTTACATCGTTTCCATGCTTTTTTAATATCACATCAACACTCTTTTCTGCAATATTTCTATTGATTCCCAATGTTATCAAAGCAGATAATGCTTCACTTCTTACTTTGTTGCTTCCAAATGCTTGATTTCCGACATCCAAACCTTCTTTTTTGATTTTATCCTTCAGTTCCAAAATAATGCGATGTGCTGTTTTGCTCCCAATTCCTTTTACTTTTTGAATAACCTCAACTTCCTCCTGCAGAATTGCCTTTTTGAGTTCATCGACAGTAAGAGAAGAATTGATCATTAGCGCAGTATTTGGCCCAACGCCACTTATAGAGATCAATTGTAAAAATACACTTTTCTCTTCCTTACCTGAAAAACCATAGAGCGTGTGGGCATCTTCTTTTACATGCAAATGTGTATAAAGTAGGCAGCTATCGAGGTCTTTTATTTTTGAAAAAGTATACAGTGATATCTTCACTTCATATCCAACGCCATTGACATCAATAATAACAAAAGTAGGGTCTTTGAATGTTAGGTTTCCTTTTAAATATCCTATCATATTTAATTATTTACGCTGGAGAAACAGCAACATTAAAGGTCCGCAATATTGTTTCCAATTCGCGCATATTATCTCGCTGTGGTTTACCTGGACTATATAAAAATGCTTCAATATAATATAAACGGTTATTCGTTTTATCTACCATGGCATAACTGATGAATGGTCCTCCCATGTAATAATTATTAATTTTCCATAATCCACGGAGCTCAATAGCATAATTGCCTTTAAAATTTATCTCTTTTCGGGAAACATCAAAATGATCAGTCTCTGTGAGCATGTAGGATGTAGGATCTTCCGGCTTATAAAGTATATATGGTTTTGAAATCTCAGTCCTTAGTTTTAGAAGACTATCTAATGAAAACATCTCCTCCGAAGTATAATTTACCCAGGAAATAAATACACTTTTATCCACATCGGGATTGAAGTTACGCAACCAGATAAAATTGTTGTCTTCCATCGCAATTTCAAATCCAACGGGTACCATCAAATCACACTGGAGTTTCTCTTTAACATGTTTTTCTATACCGACTTCAGACTTTACTTCAAACAATGATTTGTAACTCCTCTTTTCTTCGACAGCTAAAAAATGCTGCTGGAGTTTTGCTCTGTTAGCATTTAAATTATTATTTAAAATATCTTCCGTCTCTCCAAAAAGGTGCAATACTTCCTGTCCACGAGCAAATTCATCATGCTTTTCAAACATAAATAAGGAAGGATCTTCTTTTATCATTTTTAATGATTCAGGCGTAAAATAGGCTTTCAACCTACGATTACCCTGGCCATTATCTCCAAGAACGGTCACAAAAATGATGTTTTTTTGTACTTTCAAAATACTTTGAAAATCTTTAGGATCAATGTGATTTAGGGCAAACATAGGTTCCTCTCTTGGTATAAAGGGAACAGATTCGTGAAATACACTTCTCAATTCTTTGCCTACTTTTCCCTCCCATTGAGCACTATCCATTACTACGATTATTTCTCCGGGCTTACCATTAGCAAGTGGAAGATTACCTTTCATATTGGCAGTCTTTTCTAAGTCGCAAGAGGTTAGATAAATAAAAGATATTAAGATTAAAATATATCGTGATAAAGCCATGATTTTATGAGATTTGTTCAAGATACAAATTGAGTAATAAGAACGAGTTTTCAAATAAAAAAATATTCTCTCGTTTAAAGAATTAATTAGCCAACAACCAATTTTTGTCCTGGTTTTATATCGTTAGACTTCAGATTATTTAGTTTTTTGAGTTTTTCTATGGACATATCACTATAGGATTTTGAAATATCCCATAAGGTATCTCCTGGCTGAACAATATGATATTTTGTTCCATTCTCTATGACGCTTTGTTTCACAACTGGTTGTTTTTCCGCTAAAGCGGCGGTTGCTGCATTTGGAGTTAACCAAATATTTAATCTTTGACCTACTCTAATGGTATTGCTATGCAATTCATTCCATTTTTTGATATCATTTACACTTACATGGTATGATTGAGCTATTTTACCAAGTACATCACCACTTCTTACCCTGTGTATTATCTTATCGCGACCATAAGTACTGCCTTCCGAATTCCTTGCTAGGTACTCCAGTTCTTTTTTACCAATTCTAGAGGCAGAATCCAATATGTATGCTCTATTATTTTGCAAAACTTCTGACTTATCGGACGGAATCCTTACAGAAAAAAAAGTATTACTTTGCGGAACCGACCCTTGCTTTACTGAAGGATTAAGCAGCGCCATATCCTCTTCACAAATATCAAGTAAATTTCCAAAGGTTTTAAGATTCAAAAAGTTCTTTACCATAATGGTATCTGTCGCCATTGGATACAAATACTCCGATTCATCAAGGATTAAGTTGTGCTCAGCTGCATAATTAAATGTATATGCTATTGCAACAAATTGTGGCACATATCCTCTGGTTTCTCTTGGTAAATAAGCATATATATCCCAAAATGTATTTTTGTATCCGGATCTTCTTATTGCTTTTCTGACATTCCCAGGTCCGCAATTATACGCAGCTAATGCTAATTCCCAATCTCCAAACATCGAATATAGTGAGTGAATGTATTTGGCTGCGGCCTCAGTTGATTTCACTGGATCCATCCGTTCATCGATATACCAATCTGCATGTAAGTCATACATTTTTCCTGTGTAATAAACAAACTGCCATAAGCCAACAGCAGCCGCTCTTGATCGGACTGTGGAATTCAATCCTGATTCTACAATAGCCAGATACTTAAGCTCATCAGGCATATTGTATTTAGCAAGAATCTCTTCAAATATTGGAAAATAGTAGGTACTACGCCGAAGCACCATTTTTGTATATTCTCTATCACGTACCGTAAAATAATCTATAAATGACTTTACCTTGGTATTGAAATTTAGAGGTATATCTGTATCGAGGTTTTTCAATCGTTCATCCATCTGATCATATGTTGCATCAGGTACAAACTCAAAAGTTTGCGGTATAGAAAATAACGAATCCGTTGTGGTCACGATCTGTTCCATTTGACCATAACTTGCGTGACTATACAGCAAAAACTGGATAAAAATTACAGTTAAATAAAATTTAAATATGTTGCGCAGCATCTTATACTATTAAAATCTTCCCTAAAATTCGTAAAAATCCATTAGTTTAATTGAGGAGTATTTTTTCAAACATAACGATACGAAAACGCCTGTTTAATTAATAATTATAAATATTTCAAATAAACCTGCCTGAATTAGTCAATTGTTGTTTATCGAAAAATATATATCCTAAAACTTAATCTAATGAACTTGTCACTCTCTAAATGCTGTGATAAAGGACTTTACTAATACGAATAAATCACTTTTTTCTTACAATTTCAGTTTATTTTCAGGAATAAACTCACTTCCGTTTTAATTGTAAGACAAAAAGGATAATATCAGATTTTTTTCTTAAATCTGACAATAAAAATAGTTCATAATACTAGCATCCTATTCATCTTGTTCGCTCAAATTAATTTATATAGAATAGGTTGATAAGTTATCAGAATGAGCCAGAAAATAGCACTATATTTTTCTAATAAAAATCAGAATAATTCTAAGCAGACTTTATTTTTAATGTGAAGCGGAAATACTTTTGTTGTAACAAAATAGGATATAGAAAAAAACTGGAAATCAAGACTTGCTCGATTTCCAGTGTAAAGTTGTTTAAGAAAAGTGTGGAATTTATTTAATATTTAAATCCTTCACTCCTTCTTCAATTTCATCCTGTATTTCTTTGGTCGCATTTTTGAACTCCTTGATACCTTTACCTAAGCCTTTGGCCAGTTCTGGTATTTTCTTAGCTCCAAAGAATATCAATAATACCATAAGAATAAGAAGAATTTCCCAACCTCCTAGACCTCCAAGAAATGCTAATTCTACGTTCATAGCTTTATATTTTAAATGAATTG
>JAHEMV010000174.1 GCA_024643455.1 Cytophagales bacterium | reverse complement strand
GATAAAAAGGTTTTCATAAAATAATATCCGCCCAAACATCCAATCACAGTTGATATAAGTAGGATGATACCAAACTCAAAATTGATTAATTCCATCACATTTCTGACCGATGCACCCATTACTTTTCTGATCCCAATTTCCTTTCTTCTCTTATTGACTGTCAATGAAACGATAGAGTATAATCCTGTAACTGACAAAAAAAGTGCAAAAACTGCCATTATGCCAAATTGTACCATAATTCCATTGTTTGTATGCACGGCTTCTGCCGCAACATCTTCCATATAAAATCCCTCAAAAGGTTTATTTGGAAACTGACTTTTCCATTCAGCTTGGGCTGTAGTAAGAATTTCAGAAAGATTTTCTGATTTTGCCCGTATAATCAGATTTTGATATTCACTTTCCGGGACGACGGTAATGATTGATGGTTTGATAGGGTTAAATAATCCATAGGGCATAAAATCCTGAATTACGCCAACAATATGATACGTATGATGTGCAAGTTGAATTGATTGATTGAGTGGATTCTGGATATCAAAAGTTTTTACAAATTCCTCGTTGACTATAATGGATTCGTTGATATCATTTTGCGAATCAATGAGAAAATTCCTGCCTTCTGTTATTTTGCATCCAATGGTTGGCAAATAACTGTCTCCCACTTTTAATAATTCTGCAGCATGGGCTTCTCCATTAATTTCTATTTGAGCATTTGAAGCGCCATAACCAAAATTATGCACTGTCCCTGCAATAGATTCTATGGATTTTGAACTTGATAAGGCGTTTTTTAAAATTGGATAATTCTCTTCCCCCTGAAGTGGAATCACGACAGCATTTTCCTTATCGAAACCCCAGTCGAGTGTTTTTTGAAAACGTGCGTTTTGGGTAAGTACGATTCCACTGAAAATGGCCATGATCGAAAAACCAAATTGCCAGGTAAGCAAAACCTTTGATAGTATCCCATTTCCCTTCAATTTCAGTGTCCCTTTCAGAATTTCAGTAGGATGAAATTTACTTACGTAAAACGCAGGATACGCGCCAGCAATAAATGATACTGCTATGAGTAGAAGTATAAGATTGATCCCGATTCCCCAATTGTCAAAATAAAAAGTTTTGATCTCGATCGGCCATTGTTTATTCATCAATCCTACCCAGGTATTGGCCAACTCAATTGATAAAATGAGCGCGAGAAAACAAAGGATAAAATTTTCAACAAAAAATTGCCTGACAATTTGAAATCGAAATCCACCAAATGTTCTCCTGATTCCTATTTCTCTTAAACGCTTGTTTGCATAAGCAATGGAAGTGTTGGTAAAGTTAAAACACGCCACAAGTAATATTAAAATATTCATCACCAAACTGCCGTAGAGTGCAGAGATCGGCAAACCATTTCTGGTAGTATAAGCATGGACAAACCGTGCTTCATCTTTTTGTTTGTCAAATGGAATCAGGTAAAAGTCATGGATTTGCCACGATTCTGTCATTTCATTATTTACTAAACAATACTTCTGCAATTCCTTTTCTACTTCATTTGAAGAGGATGTTCTGCGCAGTTTCACATATAAAACAGGACGTATATCCGCCTTCCAGTCGTATTCTTCAACTACGTAACTATCTAATAGATTTTCATATTGTGTGATGATATCAAATTGGAAACTAGAATTTAATGGGATTTTTTTGGCAACAGCGCCGACAATGTATTGATTGATGATCTCGTCATTATTTCTCACTGTCAGCTGTTTCCCAATAGGATCGGCATCTCCAAAATACTTCTTTGCAAACTGCTCCGATATGATAACTGCACTTTTATCCTTGAAAACTTCCTTCTGACCAGACTTCATTTTAAAAGAAAACAAATCAAAGAAATTGGCATCAGCAAAGGCGATCTGTTCCCTGTGGATGATATCCTGATGTTGAACTAAAAAAGCAGATGTATAGCCAAATCGTGTAAAATCAGATATCCCCTGGTAGGCATCGGTAGCAATCGGACCAAGTGCTGATGGAACAACACCCCATTTTTGAGTCGATCCTTCAATTACCCTATTGCAATTGACCCGATATAGATCATTCGTGTTTTTATGGTTTTCATCGAAACTGTTTTCATAATCATATAGCAGGAATGTGAATATAACTCCTGATAATCCAACTGCCATTCCTACAATATTAATCAGGGTATAAAGGTAATTTTTCCCATAGCTGCGCAAAGCGATCAAAAAGTAGTTTTTTAACATAGTGACTTATAAAAGCTATAAATATGCCAAAAAACCATATGCCTCTTTTGATGGAAATTCAAGGCTTTTTAATTCAAAATACTAATTTAACTGTCTCGAAATCAGACGTCAGGTGTCTTGAATCGGACACCTTGATTTCATAAATAAAATATACTTCAGAGAAAATACATATTTCTCCCTTTAAATTGATCTCCACATAGCATTCAGTTTTAGTTAAAAATGCGCATATTGCCAGATTACAAAATTATTATTATGAAACTATTGTTAACTTTTGCGCTATCTATTTGCGCTTTTTCATTGTATTCGCAACGCGACCTTACCTTCGAGGAATACAATCCAAAATCAACATTGGTTGTCCCTGGTGACTCTATAAAAAAGGCCAAATTTCCTTTCATCGATATTCACAGCCATCAATTTAATATGGCGGATCAGGATCTTTCTACCCTGATAAAAGATATGGATGCAATGAATGAGGGCATCATGATCAATCTGAGCGGCGGATCCGGGGATAGGCTCAAAGGACAAATTGAGAATGTAAATTCACATTATCCAAATCGTTTCGGTGTTTTCGCCAATGTCAACTTCTCAGAAGTTGGGAAACCGGGCTGGGGAGAAGCAGCGGCAAATCAACTGGAAGAAGATGTGAAAAATGGCGCCAAGGGCTTGAAGGTGTATAAAAGCCTTGGCTTACGAGATCAAGATACTGATGGCAAAAGATTGGCTGTGGATGACCCGCGTCTTGACCCTGTCTGGGATAAATGTGGTGAACTTGGAATTCCCGTCCTAATCCATTCAGCAGATCCAAAATCATTTTGGGATCCGATGGATGGAGACAATGAGCGCTGGCTGGAACTGAAAACTAAAACAGGCAGGAAACGCTCAGATACAGATCCAGCTTCCTGGCAGCAGATTATCGATGAGCAGCACAACATGTTTAGAAAACACCCTAAAACCATATTCATCAATGCCCATATGGGTTGGTATGCCAATGATCTGGGCACACTAGGAAAATTATTGGATGAGATGCCAAATATGTATGTCGGTATTGCCGCAGTGATCGCCGAACTGGGAAGACAACCACGTTTTGCACATGACTTTTTCGTGAAGTATCAGGACAGGATTCTTTTTGGAAAAGACAGCTGGGTTCCTTCAGAATTTCCAACTTACTTCCGTGTATTGGAATCTACAGACGAATATTTTCCATATCACAAAAAATACCATGCTTTTTGGGCCATGTATGGATTGGGCTTACCAGATGATGTACTTAAAAAAGTGTATTATAAAAATGCCCTCAAGATCGTTCCCGGTTTAGATAAAACCTTGTTCCCGGAATAAAATCAAGGTTTTAGAAACAGCTTTTAATTATTAGTGATTTCCATAAGATTTATCCAAAAACTGGTATCTGGATTCAATGTCCGAATTTTCTGTTTTGCATTCTGTGTCAATGATCATAACCGGAGGATTGGGGTCTTTGGCTTTTGCTGCTGGCCATTCGACTAGTCCTGAACCATTAGGATTACCCGTTTTAATGAAATTAGCAAAATAATTTTGCATCGCCTCAGACACTTTGTAGTCATCTGGCGTCCACGCATATTCCTTGATCAGATGCAGGTTGCCCATGCAATATTCGATTTCGCAAGCATGAGGAGCTCCTACTGGTTCTGGCATTTTAGGGCCATTTTGCATTGTGCCACCGGCTAATCCAGGAGTTAGGCTCTGATCTTTTAACGGTGGACGAAGTTTGCTGTACAAATAGCGATAAACTGGTTGATCACTGTTATTCCGATGAAGATCAAACCACTTCCAGGTGCTATAGGCAATAAACCGGTCAGCAGCCAAAGCAGTTGCAGAAAGTTCAATTTCCTTTTCAGATCCATGTGGATAAAGTTTTAGTACTTCTTCCCAATCATTTGGATACGTCTGTTTTACTTTAGCAATGTAATTATCATCTGTATAAGGCTGTCCTTGCATAAATGCCATTCCTGGAATTTCCGCAGAATTCCATCCTAATAGAAGAGGGACTTGAGCTTGTTCTTTTGCTTTAAAAATTTCTGGTAATGTTTTAGTCAAGAAATAACCATCTATGACCATCGGGAACCCAAATCGTCTGGATTCATTATAAATCTCATAAATATCTCTTGCTGGAAGTGCCCTCATCTGTGCGATGGATTGATAACCTGCTTTTTTCACAAAGTCAGCTCCTGTTTTTTCTGCTTCTTCCAGAGAAACCGGTGGCATTGTTGGAGTAATTCCTGCACCGCTTTCTCCTATAGCGCCAGCAATCAATCCTTTTGTCAAAGGAGATGCCATCTGCACACTTACAGATATCGAACCTGCAGACTCACCAGCTATTGTTATTTTCTTTGGATCACCGCCAAAAGCTTCAACGTTTTGACTTACCCACTGCAAAGCAGCCAGTTGGTCCAATAAACCATAATTGCCCGATGCCTTGTATGGTGCCTCGGCGCTCAAATCGGGATGTGCAAGAAATCCAAATATATTTAACCTGTAATTCACGGTTATGGCAACAATACCTTTTTTGGCCATACTTTCGCCGTCGTATCTGGGTTCGGCTCCGTCACCTGCAACAAAACCTCCTCCATAAAAATAAACCAGTACCGGAAGATTTTTAGTATTTCGAGTAGCTGGAGTCCAGACATTGAGATACAAACAATCTTCATTCACGCCTTCAGAACGGGAATTCATATCACCAAAAACAATCGTTTGCATTGCCCTGGGAGCAAATTTCTTAGTTTCTTTCACTCCTTTCCACGAATCCAAAGGTTGTGGTGCTTTCCATCTCAACTCTTCAACAGGTGGTTTTGCAAAAGGAATTCCCAAATAAAATTGCATTCCGGTTTTAGTATCATAATTCCCTTCAATGATTCCGTTTTGGATGGTGGTTTGTACTGGAAAATAATTGTTTCCTTGTGCCATAATGGAAAAACTTAGGATTGAAAAAAAAGCAGAAATAAGAACTTTTTGTCGCATACTATTATAAAGATTTATTATTGTCACAATATGAGACAATAATAATTGTTTTTATAATTTAATCCTATATATTTCGAGGAATCTTAAATCATAACGTTAATGGAGAGCCCTGAAGAACAAAACTACTTAAGCCATATAGCATATGATTCAGTGATTTTTGGTTTTTCTGGAGAAAAATTAAAAATACTCATCATGGAATACCACAATACGGGCTGGTATGCACTTCCTGGAGGATTTGTACGATTAAACGAGGATCTGAATAAAGCAGTGAGAAGAGGTTTGAAAGAGCGGACAGGTTTGGATAATATTTTTCTTGAACAATTCTATACTTTTGGCGATGTCTCTCGATATAATCCAGAAATTATGAAGACAATATTAACGCAGAGCGGATATTTGTCTGACTCCACCACATGGATGCTGGATCGGTTTATTTCTGTAGCCTATTATGCATTAATTAATTACAATGACGTCGTTCCAAAACCCGATGAATTATCTGATTCTATTGGTTGGTATGAAATCGATGCATTGCCAGATTTGATGCTTGATCATAATGAAATTGTGGCCAGAGCGCTCCAAACACTGCGTGATAATTTGGAACGCAAATTAGTCGGCATAAATCTTCTTCCCGAGTTTTTTACTATGAAAGAACTTCAACTGGTTTATGAGGCCATCCTTGGCGAAAAATTGAGGAGGACAACATTTCAACGGAAAATATTGAGCCTGGGAATTTTAAAGCGCCATGAAAAACGTTTTTCTGGCATGGCCAATAAAGCCCCATACTTATACAGTTTCAATAGAAGCTAAATAATTATTGGTAAATTGTTATTGAAATTTGATTTATGAACATGGATTTACAATGACATTTTATCAAAAGATTAAAAGTTTTATACATTCCATCATTCCTGGCTTATTTATAGTTGGTTATGTGATCGGAACAGGAAGTGTAACGTCGATGGTAGTATCTGGGGCGCGATACGGCATGTCATTGACCTGGGCATTATTTCTTTCCTGCTTTTTTACTTCTGTCTTATTAATAGCTATAAGCAGGTTGACTATCATCACTGGTAATACAATCATGTATAATATTAAAAATAATATAGGATGGCTTGCTGCTGTTTTCATTATTATAGGACTTATGGTGACCGTATTGTCGTCCATTATGGGGGTTATGGCAATAGTGGCAGAAGTGATCAGGGAATGGTCAAGACCTCTTACAACTGACAATTCAGGATTTTCAATGGTATGGATATCGGTTATATTCCTGGCTATATTGCTTTCTCTTTTCTGGACTGGTAAACATCAACTGTTCATTCGATTTGTTTCGCTGATGGTTGGAGTTATGGGCATTGCTTTTATCCTAACAAATATCATGATTATCCATGATGCTTCATCTATTTTTAAAGGTATGATTCCAGGAATTCCTTCTTCCGGTAAGCCACACCTTATTATAGCAGGAATTGTTGGTACCACCATGGCGGCGGTTGTCTTGGTTTCTCGAAGTAGCGTAGTGGCTGAAAAAGGTTGGACAAAAGATGATCTCCCTATCGAACGGAGAGATGCCATTATTTCAGGTGCTGTACTCTTTCTGGTTAGCGCTGCAATTATGGCTAGTGCTGCAGGGACCTTATATGTCAAAGGTATTTACGTCGATAATGCGATTGAAATGGTGAGTACACTGGAGCCATTGGCAGGCCGGTTTGCTATAGCCTTATTTGTGACTGGAATTATTGCTGCCGGGTTGAGTTCGATTTTTCCAAATATGCTGCTTTTGCCATGGCTGATAAGTGATTATCGTGGCATTTCACGAGATTTGACAAGTAAAATATTCAGGATCCTGGTGGTTCTTGTAACTTTAACCGGGCTCATTATCCCCATCTTTGGCGGACAACCCATTGTGATCATGATTGCATCGCAAGCCTTTAGTCCGCTAATGATGCCACTGCTTATTATCTTTCTCCTTATGGTGCTGAACAATAAAAAAGTAATGGGCGATCAGAAAATTGGTTTTTGGCTAAATTCTGGGCTTGCGATTACCTTACTATTTTCAGTTTTTATGTTTTTCATAGCCTTTGAAGGGTATATGGATTTTTTTAATTCTTAGTGTTAAGGCGTTATGTTGGATTTTGAATTAAAGCAAAAACCATAGCCTAAATAAATATAAAAAGGCTGTCCCATTCTAAACTTTGAGACAGCCTTTTTTAAAAATATTCTTTTTGACTAAGCGATCGTTGGCGTATTCAATTCTGCCAATGAACTGTTGATCTCCGCAGTAGTCAATTCATGTTCCTCCAATTTACCACTGAAGTAGGCATCGTAAGCTGACATATCAAAATGACCGTGTCCACATAAGTTGAAAAGAATGGTTTTGCTCACACCTTCCTCTTTGCATTTTTGTGCTTCCTGGATCGCAGTGGCAATACCATGATTTGCTTCAGGGGCAGGGATAATTCCTTCTGCTCGTGCAAACAATACTCCTGCTTCGAAGCATTCTATCTGATGATGAGACCGAGCTTCAATAAGCTTGTCTTTCAACAACTGGCTTACTATCACTCCAGCTCCATGATACCGCAATCCTCCGGCATGGATAGGAGCCGGAACAAAATTATGGCCTAGTGTGTACATTGGCAGCAAAGGCGTCATGCCGATGGTATCACCAAAATCATATCGGAATACTCCGCGGGTAAGTTTCGGGCACGAAGCCGGCTCACTGGCGATCGCACGTATTTTTTTACCTTTTTCCAAATTCAATCTCAGGAACGGGAAGGCCAATCCGGCAAAGTTTGATCCTCCGCCAAACGGTGCTATAACAATATCCGGCAAATCACCAGCCTTCTCCATTTGCAACAAAGCTTCCTGGCCAATAATAGTCTGATGTAGCAGCACGTGATTGAGCACACTGCCCAGAGCATATTTCGAGGTTTCACTTTGCACGGCAACTTCGATTGCTTCTGAGATGGCAATGCCAAGGCTTCCCGGTGAATTGGGGTCTTTCGCAAGAATTGTCCTGCCAGCCTGAGTCAACTCACTTGGCGAAGCATGTACGGTCGCCCCCCAGGTATTCATCATCATTTTCCTGTAAGGCTTATGGTTAAAACTCAGCTTAACCATGAATACCTCACATTCCATGTCGAACATGTTGCAGGCAAGTGCCAGGGCACTTCCCCACTGACCGGCGCCGGTTTCGGTTACTATTTTTTTCACGCCTTCCTGTTTGTTGTAGTAGGCTTGTGGAATAGCCGTATTGGGTTTGTGTGATCCCGCAGGGCTCACTCCTTCATATTTATAATAAATCTTCGCCGGAGTATCCAGTGCTTTTTCCAGGCCATATGCTCTAAACAATGGTGTAGGTCGGTAAATTTTGTACATATCCCGAACCTGTTCCGGAATATCTATCCATTTTTCGGCGCTGACTTCCTGTTGGATGAGACCCATAGGAAATATCGGAGCCAACGCTTCCGGTCCAATCGGTTCATTGGTTGCCGGATTCAATGGTGGTAATGGTTTATTTGGCATATCTGCCATGATGTTGTACCATTTTTCAGGAATTTCCTTTTCGGTAAGGAGAATTTTTTTGTCGCTCATGTTCGTAGTTTATGATTAAAAAATTAAATTAGTAGTGGCCCGTAGATCTAGTCTATAACTTGATTTAACGAGGGAGGCCAATTTATAAAAAATAGTGTGGCATTTCAAGTATTCAGAATAAATCACTTTTTTAAATGCGAACAACCATTGTTTCTACTTCAAAATTGAATTTTTTTAAAATCTTAGTGATCACAATAAATATGATCGTTCTAGTTTCAATCATTGTTTTTGTTGTATATCAGTTTTATCATGGAAAACCTTTTAATGGATTTTGGGGATTTTTTTCGCTTTTTATCACTTTTAATATTTTCACTCCACTCGTCTTTAAGTTTAAAAATATATCTTATGATGACACCTCAGTCTATTATGATAAAAAGGGATTTGAAGTGCAGATACCATTTGAAGATATAAAATCAATCGAAATCCAGTCATTGACCGGAATTTATAGTATCAACCTAATTACTCCGTCACAGGATGGGAAACAACTACTTTTTAAAACCTCATTGTGGTATCCGATCAATTTTAAAAAGAAAGATGAAATGGTAAATGAG
>JAHEMV010000173.1 GCA_024643455.1 Cytophagales bacterium | reverse complement strand
ATCCTTATCTTCTTGAAATGAGTAAAGCATCCATCATGGATCACGGACGTACAACAGCTACGAATGACTTGATTTTTGATGCCCTGGCCACAAACTATTCAAGGAAGGGCAGTTGATTGTTGAGCCATCTAAATAAAAACCAGAAGATGAGATTATATGCCCCTTTTGAATATCTATTCTATAGACTTTCTCCTTTGTTTAATGGGAGCTATGGAAAACTTGCTGGCTTCATTGCTTCGCTTCAATTTACAAATTACATCAGTATTGAGATGATTTTCAAAGGGAAGTCCAATTTGAGCCCTCTGTATTGGTGGATGGTAGTTCCTATTTTCCTTTTTGGGTTAAACCTAATAGTGTTCAGAGAAAAGAGAGCAATACGTATAATTAAGCGATATGAGCAAAGCAATATAGATACGAGTAAGATTTATGGATGGGTTGCTTTTGGCTATATATTCATAACGTTTTTTGCTTTATTTATCCTTGGGATGTTACCAGGTGAAGATTATTATAACGCACAACACTAAGTAAATTCCATTTGCTTTGAAATACTTTTTGCACTCCATGAAAAATCGGAACCAGGTGAATCCTATCTTGGTAAAAAGTTATGCCATTTGGCAAACATACATTTACACTAACTGTTGGTCAATGGTCATTTAGTAATCCGATACATTCCGCGGGTTGGAAAATGATCAGAAATCTTCATACTCCGATCAACCCGAAAATGTACAGCTTCAATACCCGTACTATAAAAGTGATGATCAATGCGTAAAAAGAATAGAATACTATTTAATGAAAAACCAAATCCATTTCCAGCTTTCTCAAACGCATTAAAAAAGTACCTTTTAAGTTTAAAGTAATTGTAACTATAGGGCGTATCGTTGAAATCTCCACAGATAATAAATGGGTACGGGCAGTTCGAAGTGTGATTTAATAGTGTATAGATTTGATTAGCCCTCATTTCGGCTCCAATTTTAAGTTTTGATATCAGGCTACGCACTTTAGACTCATATCGATGCGGATTTTTGTATTCATCTACATTAATCCCCATAGAGGCCAGGTGAACATTATAAATTCGTATGGTATCTTCTTTTATTTTTAAATCAACAAAAAGGGCTGAATTGATATTATATAATTCCTTCCACACAAAGCCGGAATCCAGGATCTCATATTTAGTAAAAATGGCCAATCCTGAGCGATTCTCTGAATACTGATTTTTTATGGTATAAACGAATTCATTGTATCCCTCATTTTTCATTCGGCTTGAAACATCTACCACAGGATAGTTACTATTTGTACAAAATTCCTGAATACACTTGATTTTCGATGAATCTTTAACAACCCACTGAATCATTTCCGGAGAAAATTCATCATAACCTAAAGGCTTGCGGAAATATCTTGTATTGAAGCTTAAAATAGACAAATCATAACCTGACGTTGAATCTCTATTATAACTGATAGTAATCAGAAAAAATGGTGTGCCAAAAATCAGGCAAATCAATGGAAAAACAACCAATTTCCTTTTATTGACAACAATTACAATCAACAACAATATATTTAGAATCAATAAAATGGGAATGGCATAACTTGTCAATACAGCAGGCCAGAACTTATGCGGTGGTATCAAAACACTCAAATAACAGGATATCGAAATTCCTGTAATCAGAGTCAAATACCAGTACTTAACTAAAAATCGTAATATTTTGATGAACATCGGTGCATAAGTAAATGACTCTTCCTTAATGGAAAATTGGTTGTCGTGTTTAATATTATAAACAGATGATTCATCCGTTAAGCAAAAGTAATTCTATTTTACCATTTCTAAATCTCCATTCAACACATACTCATTTCCTGCAACTGTTTCAAATGTTATGGAATTTTGACCACTTTTAAGATTGCAGATTTCTCCTGCCTTCGATCGAACAACCACGCGTTCCAGCTCCATTTCATTCCATGAAAAATCAAGCTCGAACCCACCTCTGGCACACACTCCAGTAATACTTCCAGTATCAAAAGCATCAGGTAAAGCAGGTAATAAATCAATACTAGTTAGATGCGACTGGATCAAAAGTTCAACAATACCGGCCGCCGCACCAAAATTTCCGTCAATCTGAAATGGGGGATGTGCATCAAATAGATTGAGGTAAGACCCTCCTTTTTGGTAATTTGTTTTGCCACTTTCTACATATCTAAAAAGCAACTTGATCAAATCATATGCATGATTCCCATCTAGAAACCGCGCCCAGAAATTGATCTTCCAGGCCAGGCTCCATCCGGTGCCATCATCACCACGGTAAATCAAGGATTGCCTCGCGGCCTCCATAAGTTCCGGACTACTCTCCCAATTGATGTCTTTACCAGGGTACATCCCCCAAAGATGTGATACATGGCGGTGTTTGTTTTCCGGGTCATCACGATCTTCCATCCATTCCTGCAATTGGCCATATTGCCCGATTTTATTTGGAGCTATCTTTGGCACCAATTCCTGAAGATGGGAAGTAAACTCCGTATCTATCTCAAGTATCTTACTTGCTTCAATGCATGATTTGAACAATGACCGGATGATCTGATGGTCCATGGTAGGCCCCGCTACCAAGCCTCCATTTTCTGGCGAGTTGGACGGGGTGCTAATGAGCCAACCTGTTTTGGGATCCTCTATCAAAAACTCCGAATAAAAAACTGCAGCTTCTTTCATTATTGGATAAGCCCGTTCTTTTAGAAACGCTTTATCTTGAGTAAAAAGATAATGTTCCCATAGATGACTCGACAACCAACCACTCCCGCCAACCCAAATACCATGATTGGCATGATTAATCGGAGCAGTCCCTCGCCACTGATCTGTATTGTGATGCAATACCCAACCTTGGGCATTATAATGTTTTTGTGCTGTTATTTGACCTGTTTCAGCACACTCTTCAATCAAAAGGAACAAAGGATCCTGGCATTCGGAAAGGTTAGTTACTTCGGAAGGCCAATAGTTCATCTCGGTGTTGATATTCACCGTGTACTTGCTGCCCCAGGGAGGATCGAGTTCCTTATTCCAGATCCCTTGCAAGTTTGCCGGATAGGTCCCTTTTCTACTTGAAGCTATCAATAAATACCTTGCATATTGCACATAAAGCTCAATCAGTCCTGGATCGGGCGATTCCTGGAATTGCTTAATACGCTGACCAGTTGACAATGTATCCCTGGCATTGCTTCCTAAATCAAGCGTAAATCGTTCAAACAATTGTTGATAATCAGCAATATGATGTTGCCTGATATTTTCATATTTCTGTCCTTCAATTTTTGACAAATACGTGTCTACATTAGTTGATGGCTCATCCGAAACTTCTTTATAACTGATAAAGTTGGTTGAAGCAGATAAAAATAATGTTGCTTCCATAGCATTGATGATCACCAGGTGGTTGTTTTCAATGCTGACTTCTCCATCGGTTTCTATTTTGACCTTTCCTGTGCCTTTCATCACACCGTCTTTAACAGCAACTTGCAGCTCTATAAGACCATTAACACTCCGAATTACTTTATTTTCATGCTCTGCATCCAAACTAACTTCAAAAGCTAGCGCACCTTTTTGATCCGCATCCAGATGAATTACTATTAGCTGATCAGGATTTGAAGCAAATATTTCTCTGGAATAATTAATGCCATTTACTTGGTACGAAGTTCTGCAAATCGCCTGATTAAGATCCAATTCACGATGATAATTGGTGTACTTTTCATGATTGGAAAATTTGATATAAACGTCACCAAAAGGTTGATAAGCCATTTGCCCTAGAGGAACACTCATGAATTTTTCCATGGCCAATCCCTCCGCTTTTTTTTGCTTTCCTTCGAACAATAACGTGCGAATTTTATCTAAATAATCCGAAGCTCCTTCATGGGCATAATCATGAGGGCCACCGGTCCATAGTGTTTCTTCATTGAACTGGATGTGCTCTTGACCTACTCCTCCATACACCATGGCACCCAAGCGGCCGTTTCCGACAGGTAGGGCTTCAGTCCACTCTGTTGCTGGATTTGCATACCACAAACGCAAATTACGCGCCTCTGTTGCAGGGTGACAGCTGATGAAAAATAATCCGAAAATAGGGTAGATGATGAATAAAAAGATTTTCATGTATTCGTTTTTAATGTTTTGAAGACTTAAAAATTTCCTTTCAATATCTCATTATAAATTTTGAAAAAGAAAAAAACGAATCATTATAAAAAAAGGAACTTAAAACATAGGGAAATTACCAATTCCAATTATGATTAAAGTCACTCATTTATATTTTACATAAAAATCTATCTTTCAATCAACTTTTCCGTCGGATTGATTATTCGTCTAGAATATTTTCAAAGTATTAGGATGATAATATCATTTATGAGTATTTCGGGATGGAACAATTTTTTAAAATTTTAAAACAGAATAGGAGATTTGACTGACAGGATTCATTTTTATTCAAAATATGATTTTGCCGCTTTTTGGAAATTTGTGATAAATTTGAATCTTTAACTTTTTACGGTTTAAAATAATTTACACCTTAAAAGAAAAACAGACATTTTACTTAATTATAAAACATGAAACATATCTTAAAACTTAGCCTTTTTATCCTATTTCTTGCAGTTGTATTTAGGTGTGAAACTAAGAAGGAAAGCATTGATACTTCAAAGAATATCAAACCAAAGATCGAACATTCCATCACTATTTTTGGTAGCGAAAATTGCGATCATTGTATTGCATTTAGAAAATCAGTTGACTCTGTAGCTGTTAGTTATATTTTCAAAGATGTAGAAGCTAATGAACAGTATTATAATGAACTCCTTCAAAAAATTCAAGTAGCTAACTACAAGGGATATGTATCATTTCCTGTTTTGGATATTGATGGTAAGCTATATGTAAAACCAGAATTTGGTGAGTTCATGAAAATTATTGGCAAATAATATTTGTTACAATTCCTGCGGTCAAACTAATAGTTATGAATCTACCTTATTAGGTCTTCGCCATGATCATCATTTTTTTGTTGGCAGCAATTTTTCTGGCCTTTAAAAACTAAATATTGAAATATAGAGGTTATCCTATACGAATTATCAAGAACCGTGTGGAAAATATTTCTATATAAAATGTAAAGATTATCAATCTTTACTGGATGGAGTAAATTTGATCACTTTGATCTTATACAAATTTAACTAAATCGGAGTTTGTGATCTGAATATTTTTATATTAGAGGAACCGATATATCTAACCAATTATTAATAAAACTTCCTCACCATGAGCATTAAAGAATCAGGGCACCATTTCATCGCTATTTTCGGTGGAGCTGTAGCTGGGGCTGAAGCCGCTTTCCAACTTTCAAAGAGAGGATTCCGCATAGTGGTTTTTGACCAGGCTCCCCTCCCTTTTGGAAAAATAGAAGATGGTCTGCCCAAATGGCACTATAAGCTTCGAGACAAGGAAGAGGCAAATATTAATGAAAAAATAGACCAGGAAAATATAGTATTCGTGCCTGGAGTAAAACTCGGAAGGGATCTATCTTTTGAAGATGTGCTCTCTTGGGGATTTTCTGCCATTATCCTGGCAACTGGTGCCTGGAAGGACAGGCCAATTTCCATAGAAGGAATAGATGCTTATATCGGAAAAGGGCTATACTACCAAAATCCCTTTGTGTATTGGTTCAATCATAATCATGAACCAAACTATTCAGGCCCACAATTTGAAATTGAGGACAAGGCCCTTGTGATTGGTGGGGGACTGGCATCTCTTGATGTCGTCAAGATCATTATGATCGAAACTGTACAAAAAGCATTAAAAGCTCGTGGAATAGAAGAAGATATGTTCAGCCTGGAGCATGGGATCAATAAAGTTTTGGAAAAACACAATCTAAACCTTAATGATTTAAATATTGAAGGATGCACCTTGTGTTATCGGCGAAGGGAAATTGATATGCCTTTGTCTCCCATGGCAACAACCACTCCTGAATTATTGGAAAAAGCTCAATTGGTTCGTCAGAAGATTCTGGATAATTTTCAAAAGAAATATTTGTTTCATTTTGAACCATGCGTAATTCCTGTAGACAAAATTGTAGAAGGAGAAAAACTGACTGGTTTGCGTTTTCAAAGAACAAATATCGTTAACGATAAGGTTATTCCGGATGATGATTTTATGGAAATAAAGACTCCTTTGGTGATATCTTCAATTGGTAGTATACCAGAAATGATACAGGGAATTCCTTCCTCCGGCGGCATATTTAAAATATCAAAACCGGAAAGTTGCCTGATTGATGGATTTAATAATGTTTTCGCCATTGGAAATGCGGTAACTGGTAAAGGAAATATAAATGAATCCATAAAACACGGCAGGGAAATTACAGAAGAAATTATGGAAACGCATTTGGAGTGGCACCAGGAAGATTATGAAAACTGGCACAGACAAACAGCCATGAAAGTCACCAAAGAAATTAATACTATTATCGAAACGATTGAAAATCAAAAATTCCTTTCTGATGGAGTGATACAAAAAATTCTTGATCAGACAGAGGCACTACAGACCAAAACTGGCTATAATGGAAATTATAAAAAATGGGTGGAATTAAATACTCCACCCAGGCTTGAGACGATGTTATAATTTTAAATTTAATTCGGTTCGACAGGAATCTTTATTTTTACATCAGACCATTCAAACACAATAAATACAGTGGAATTCTCCTCTTCAAATCGTATTGTAAACTGCTCGACGGATTCATTACTTATTTCAACAGGAACATCGGTTTTCAAGATGTCTAGCTCATGGTTAGGTTCAAAAGCTCCCCATTTGCCCAACTCAGTATTTAGAAAAATTTCAAACTGATGTTCTCCTGGAACGGTATAAATTCTATATGTACCAGCAGAAACTTTGGTTCCGTTAAATATTACATCTCTATTAAAAGTGACTTCGGTTGCTTCATTTGCCCCGAGCCTCCAATACACTCCATATGGTTGTAAAGCGCCATCTTCCTTCGAGCCAAAAATCAATCTTCCTTTTTTAGAAGGTCTGCTGTATGGAATTTCGATAATAAAATCATTTTTATCATACTTCACCACGCCAGGAGGGCTCAGTGTTCTATTCCGGTAGTTCAGATATAAAAATCCAACAACCAGAATTAAAAAAACGATGCCAACCCCAATTAATATTTTCTTCTTCATACCATTGACTTTTAAAGTTCAATTTTAAACCAATTCGTAATATAAAAATAATTCCGAAAATTTAAATCAATCAAAATGAAAGATAGATAGAAAGGATGGTGATTATTCTTTGACAAGAAGCCGCTATAAGGCATCTTCCTTCAACGCTAGTTTTGTCTCTTTATACTTGCTTGGTGTCAATTTATACATCTCCTTAAAACGGCGGCTAAAATTCTTTTGATCATTGAAACCAGTGAGAATGGCTATTTCTGATATATTGAAATCTGTAGTTATCATCAACTGAGATGCAATTTGTAATCTTCGTTGACGCAAAAAATCAATTGGAGTAAGGCCTGTTAATGATTTTATTTTATGGTAAAATATTGTTCTACTCACATAACTCATCTCTACAAGTTTTTCAATATTAAATTCTGGATCTGAATAATTCTCCAATATAATTTTGGAAATGTCATTCAGAAATTTCTCATCCTTCGTTGTAATTTTAATTTCAGCATTGCTGTTATTCTCGTTATGTATATATTTTTTGTATATAGTTTGTCTTTGCTTCAACAGATTTTCAATGACAGCTTGGACATAAATCATATTAAATGGCTTTAATATATATGCCTCAGCACCTGACTCAATTCCAACAATCTGATCTTCCATCGATGACTTGGCTGTCAACATAATGACGGGGATATGGGATGTTTCCATGGAATTCTTTATCATTTTAGTCATGGTTATTCCATCCATTTCGGGCATCATCAAATCTGTAATAATAAGATCCGGCTGACTTTCAGCGAGATACTCAATTGCTTCCATGCCATTAAAACAGGTGGATATTTTGTAATTAATTGCCAGGTTCTCTTTTAAATAACTCAAAATCTGATGGTTGTCCTCCACTAATAAAATATGAAATGCTTTGCCATTTTGAATCGTTTCAGGAAACAATCCTGACTCATCATCAATTACTTTTTCATGCCTAATTTTATAAAGAGATTCGGCTTCATCGATTTGTATTTCTTCGTCACCAAAATGCCTATTCCCCAACAAAATCCTCACGATGAATTCAGAGCCTTTACCAGGCTCGCTATTAACCATGATCTCGCCATGATGCAGTTTCATAATTTCATATGAATAGGCGAGACCGATACCGGAATTCCCAAATTCATCATTTTCTTCCGTCAATGGAGAAAATCTCTGAAAAAGTTGATTGAGATTATTTTTAGGAATCCCATTGCCCTGATCAGTGATAGAAACGTCAACATAATTATCCGTTTCGCTAATCATTTTAATCCTGACTATTCCTCCCTCAGGGCTGAATTTTAGGGCATTGGAAAGAATATTAAAGATTACCGAGTCAAACTTATTGGGATCGACCCAAACTTCGCAATTAGAATCAGCCCGATCATAACGGATATTTATCTTTTTATGTTCGGCAATCAAATTGAAATTCTCAATAATCTCATATAGAAATGAATTCAGCTCAATTTTATGAATACTCAGGCTCATCTTTTTCTTTTGGATCTTTCTGAAATCCAGAAGTTGATTTACCAGGCGCAGCATGCGTTTACCATTTTTTTCGACAAGGTGGAGCTTTGAGGAGATCGATTTTGGTATATTATTTATTGCCAAAATATCATGAATTGGACCCAATATCAGCGTGAGTGGTGTGCGGATTTCGTGCGAAATATTCGTAAAGAATTGAAGCTTGATATCGTTAACTCTTTTTTCGACTATTAAGTCGTTTTGTAATTTATGATACCTGGAATAAATACGTCGTACAATTTCGAGTATGACCAAGATTAAAACAGTATATAAAAAATACATTGTATTGGTCTTCCACCATGGGGGTAGAATGCGTATCACAATTTGCTTTGTTTTATCACTCCAGTCACTATTCCAGTTAGCTGCTTTAACTTTGAATGTATAGATACCCGGAGCCAGGTTGGTATACGTTGCCTTATTTTGATTCCCTACTTCATTCCAATCCTGATCAAAATTCTCAAGCATAAATGCATACCTGTTTTTTGATGGGGCATAATAGCTTAATGCGGCATATTCAATACTAAAACTGGACTGAAAATAGTTTAATTCGATCTCATCAAGTGTCTCAATATCCTGCTTTATCGGCGAATTTGGATCTTTTATATCTATGTCTTTATTGAATAATTGAAAATTGGTAAATGCAACATTAGGCCTAAAATCATCTTTTTTGATCATGTTTGGTTTTACAACTAAAAGA
>JAHEMV010000674.1 GCA_024643455.1 Cytophagales bacterium | reverse complement strand
TGGAGGTAGAAACCCCAGTGCTCATCAAATCAACTCCGGAAGGAGCCCGTGACTTTGTGGTACCATCGCGTGTAAATAATGGAGAGTTTTATGCTTTGCCTCAGTCACCACAAACATTTAAACAGTTGCTAATGGTTTCGGGGATTGACCGGTATTTTCAAATCGTAAAGTGTTTTCGTGATGAAGACTTACGTGCTGACCGCCAACCGGAGTTTACCCAGATCGACTGCGAAATGTCGTTTATTACCCGTGAAGATATTTTGAGCACGTTTGAAGGGCTCATCAAAAACCTTTTCAAAGAAGTACTGCATTATGATCTTGGTGAAGTGGTTCACATGAGTTACGATGATGCCATGAAATACTATGGCAATGATAAACCAGATATCCGGTTTGAAATGCAATTCTCGGAATTAAATGATATCGCTCAAGGCAAGGGATTTTCAGTGTTTGATGATGCGGAAATTGTCGTCGGAATATGCGCACCCGGATGTGCTGAATACACCAGGAAACAACTTGATGAGCTAACGGATTTTGTGAAAAAACCACAAATCGGTGCAAAAGGATTGGTATATGTCAAGTACAATTCCGACGGTACGATCAAATCTTCTGTTGATAAATTTTATAGCCAGGATGATCTGAAACTATGGGCTGAAAAAATGAAAGCTAAGCCTGGGGACTTATTGCTAATTCTATCAGGACCAACCGATACTACGCGGGGAGCGCTTTCTGAACTACGCTTGAAAATGGGATCCGAATTGGGTTTGAGAACTAAAAATATTTTCAAAGCACTTTGGGTGCTGGATTTTCCATTGCTGGAATGGGATGAAGACTCAAAACGGTTCCATGCGATGCATCACCCTTTTACCTCACCAAAGCCTGAAGATCTGGAAAAGTTAAGTACTGATCCCGGCAAGGTAAAAGCCAATGCCTATGACATGGTAATCAATGGTGTGGAAATTGGTGGCGGATCCATCCGGATTCATGACAAAAAATTGCAGCAAATCATGTTTAATGCACTTGGTTTTACAGAGGAAGAAGCAAAAAAACAATTTGGATTTTTGATGGATGCATTCGAATTTGGAGCACCTCCTCATGGTGGTATTGCGTTTGGTTTTGATCGATTATGCGCCATGTTTGGTGGGTCAGACTCCATAAGGGATTACATCGCCTTCCCAAAAAATAATTCCGGCAGAGATGTAATGATCGATACACCATCAACAATATCCCAAGAACAACTCGATGAGCTTGGAATTGCGTTGAAAAAATAAATACGAGTCTAAAATAAAAACTATCCAAGGTCCAACTCAGGACAAGGATAGTTTTTTAAAAAATTTAACTCTACTAATTCCAGAAATCAACAATTAGGAGAAGGTATTTATAGGCACTATATGCAAAAAATCATTATTCGATTCATCGATACATTCTATTTCTTATTCAAATGGCTGATGCCGGTTAAGACCTATCGATATGCAGTATGTGGTGGTAGCAATTTAGTCTTTGATATCCTGCTGTACTTTCTTTTTTACAATTTTATAGTAGCCAAACAAAATGTTGATTTGGGCATAGTTGTACTCAGCCCACATATTGCGACCTTATTCATCGTTTTCCCAATCACCTTTATCACAGGTTTTTTGCTTCAGAAGTACATTACTTTCCTGGATTCCAACTTGCCAGGCAGGGTTCAATTTTTTCGATATTTTGTAGTCGGGATTGGCGGTTTACTGATTAGCTATTTATCCATGAAATTCCTGGTCGATCTTTTAAAATTTTATCCCACTCCCTCTCGTCTGATCACCATCATCATTACTGTTATTTATGGTTATATCCTTCAAACTAACTTTAGTTTTAAAGTGGCGAAAGCATAGTAAATAATGAACTCCTCAAGCTTTTAGGATAACCGTTCAACACTAATTAGTTGATCAATTTATTCAATTCTGTTTGCTCGATCGCATAATTCGGATTAAATGCTTCAGAATCCATATAATGCAAAATGGATTTATATAATTGCGCGGCTTCAGGATTATCTTTAATCTCATCCAATTGTGACATGCAAACCAGCAATTTCCCGTCTCCTACCTTAAACTCAAAAATTAAACCCAGCTTATCGTTCCGTTCTAAATTATCAACAACCTGAACGATTGGTCTGTACTCTTTTTGAGTCTGATTAAGAATCAAAGGATTGCTGGCTTTGACTATGGAAAACCACTGCCAATTGGTATGCGAATCGGTTGGGAAAGAATTAAAAATGGGATGATCGGGATTGGTCAGTATGCCCAATGTACCCGGTGAAACTGGTTTCTTTGCCCATTCACTGATGCCCTTGAACATACCATAATTCCAAAACTCAGGGGGAAATAAACCTCCAACACTGTTCTTTTTTACATCAAGGTTTGATGGAAAAAACAGCACTTTTTTACCGTTTATCAATTGTGTCATAACGGATCCATTTAGGCTTTTAGCAACTAAAATATCCTGATCCATTTTTTCTGTATTTGGTTTGGGGTATACCCAAATAGGGTAGGTATTGGCATATAAGCTGCCTTCAAGCCATATTTTCA
>JAHEMV010000673.1 GCA_024643455.1 Cytophagales bacterium | reverse complement strand
AAAGGTTTAAAACAATTGGGGATTGTCTTTTTGCGCAGAGGGGACTACCCAAAGGGTTTATTTAATATAAAAAAATCAATAAGGCTTGCGGAACAAATTGGCGATGAAGAACTGATAGCATGGGGATACAGTTCATTAAAAGAAGGATATTTTAAAATGGGACAGATGGATTCTGCACTAAGTACTGCCCAACACATGATGGTGTTAGCGGAAGAAATTGGGAATAAACAATTGCTCGCCCGCGGGAATAGCTTCCTTGCCAGGTATAATTCGTATCAGGGAAAATATACTGAAGCAGTAGAATATTTCATAAAATCCATGGATATTTTTGAATCCCTTGGCGACACAATGGCACTGGCAGTAATGATGGGAAATATAGGATATACCTTTAGCCAGGCTGAAAATCATGTGGAAGCACTTAAGTATATACAAAAGGCTTATGCTATCAATATGAAGATTAATAATAAAAAATCTGCCGCATACACATTGGTTAATATGGGGGTTGCGTATAAAGCCCTTTCCAGGGATTCTCTAGCTTTAACGAGTTATCTGGAGGGACTTAAGCTTGCAAAAGAATGTGTGGAGCATCCTTTAATCCTGGTTTGCCTGGGGAATATCGGAGAGTGGTATGCCGATCATGAAGACTTTGTCAACGCCAATCGATACTTAAAGCAGGCCTATACTATGTCTGAAGAAACAGGATTTAATGAGCGTACCATTGCTATTCTTGGGCAATTAGCAAACAACTACCAGCGATCAGGAGATTTGGATCATGCTGAAGAATTTGCCAGCAAGCAATTGCAATTGGCTATAGAAAAAAATGTGATTGTAGAGCAACAAAAGGCTTATTATATTCTTTCGAAGATCTATGCTTCCCGGTCTGATTTTAGAAAAGCTTTTGAAGCTTCAGAAGGGTATATCAAAGCAAACGATAGTTTATTTAATCAGGAAAAGTCTGATCAAATAGAAAAGTTAAGAACAGAATATGAGTCAGCGAAAAAAGAACAGGAAATCACGATTCTGGCTGGACAAAAGAAAAATGCTGAATTCAGAAGGAATATTTATGGAATAATAGCGGCATTAATATTTGTCATTGGGGTATTTGTATATAACCAACAGCGAATTCGGACTAAAAGAAACCGTTTATTATTTGAAAAGGAGCAGGAAATAGACCGAATGAAATCTCGGTTTTTTGCCAATATTTCTCATGAATTCCGGACGCCACTCACCTTAATTCTTGGGCCAATTGATGACCTTTTATCAAAATTTGATCAGGGAGATATAAAGAATAAACTAGCGATAATGCAGCGAAATGCACAACGGCTATTGGATTTGGTCAATCAACTGCTCGATCTGTCGAAGATTGAATCAGGCAAACTCAAACTTGATACAAGCACTTCAGATATTATTTCCATCATCAGGGGAGTATCGATGTCTTTTCATTCAATAGCAGAACAAAAACAGATTGAATTGGACTTGGATATTGTACCTGATCATCTTGAAATGAACTATGATAAAGCAAAGTTTGAAACCGTCCTCATAAATCTTTTATCGAACGCTTTTAAGTTTACGCCTGATTTTGGCAAAATAATAATTCATGCAAATACAGCTGTGCAAGATAGCAATGGATTTTTAAGTATTTCAGTATCTGACAATGGCAACGGCATATCCGAAGAAGAGGTCGGGTTCATATTCAATCGTTTTTATCAGTCCGAAACCAATCAATTATTGCAACAGGAAGGATCGGGTATTGGTCTGGCACTGGCCAAAGAACTAGTCGAACTCCATGGTGGAAATATTAAAGTTGAAAGTAAATTGGGCCAGGGCACTAAAATCACAATTGAGCTTCCGATGAATCTAAAAGTTCCTAGTGCGGAATTGATACTTAAAGATGAATCGAAAGATAAATACCAATTGAAAACGCATATTGATTTGATTTCTCAGGATGAACAGATGAATGGGCAATTTGGTGATCGCCCTGTTATCCTGGTGATTGAGGATCATGAAGATGTGCGACGTTACATTCAGGATACATTGAATTCAAGTTATAATATTGTTAGTGCAATTAATGGTGAAGAAGGGATAGCCAAAGCCATGGAGCTGATTCCCGACTTGATTGTATCTGATGTGATGATGCCTAAAAAGGATGGATACGAAGTGTGCTATAATTTGAAAAATGACGAAAAAACAAGTCATATACCCATAATACTTTTAACTGCTAAATCTGATTCTGAAGATAAAATAACTGGTTTGCAAACCAAAGCAGATGACTACCTGACCAAACCTTTTAATCCAAAGGAACTGCGCGTACGGATTGAAAACATAATAGAGTCGCGTAGGATATTGCGTAAAAAATATACCCAAAAAGGGATACTCAGCCCAAAAGAGATTACTGTAAATTCAATAGATGAAAAATTTCTGAAACGACTGATGGAAATTGTCGAACACCAAATTGGAAATGAGAAGTTTGGAGTAGAGCAATTGGGAGAGGAATTGGGTATGAGTCGCTCACAGTTGCATAGAAAGTTAACTGCCATGCTGGATCAGGGTCCAAACCA
>JAHEMV010000672.1 GCA_024643455.1 Cytophagales bacterium | reverse complement strand
AATCCTGGTTAGCTGATGATATTATCCTGCATTTTGCAGGCGCAAAGTCGGCTATGTATGTTTATATCAATGGTCAGTTTACAGGGTATTCCCAGGGATCCAAGACACCGGCAGAATTTGACATTTCACGATTTATTCATGAAGGGAATAACCTCATTGCGCTTCAGATGTATCGATGGAGTGATGCGAGTTACCTGGAGAGTCAGGACATGCTTCGTATGAGTGGCATCGAGCGCGAAGTGTACTTCTATGCCAGGCCAAAAACGGCTATTGTGGATTTTGATGTTATCGCTGATTTAGATGAAGCGTTCCGAGATGGTGTTTTTAAAAATTCAATTTCGATGGTGAATTCAGGTAGTGGGATAGAAAACAGGAAAGTACAAATTCAACTTTTTGATGGAAATAATGCCCTTTTTTCCATGGAAAAAGAAGTTCAGATAACACCTGGGGATACATTGGAAATTAAGTCTGATTACATCATTGATTCTGTCAAACAATGGTCTGCGGAAATACCCAATTTGTATGAATTATCCATTCAATTATTGGATCCGGAAAACGATCAGAATAATCAATTCATTCAAAAGAATATTGGCTTTAGAAATATCCAGATCAAGAACAATCAACTACTGATCAATGGAAAAGCCATTTATATCAAAGGAGTCGATCGTCACGAAACGGATCCTTATACCGGCCATGTTGTTTCCAGAGAAAGAATGGAGCAGGACATCAAGTTGATGAAAGAAAATAATATCAATGCAGTGCGAAGTAGTCATTACCCCAATCATCCCTACTGGTATGACTTGTGCGATCAATATGGTCTATATGTCATCGATGAAGCCAATATCGAAAGTCATCCTCTGGCAAACAGTGAGTCTACCCAAATTGGAAATGAGCTATCCTGGCTGCCTGCGCATCTTGATCGTACTGAGCGCATGTATTTCCGTGATCGAAACCATCCATCCATCATCATCTGGTCACTAGGAAATGAAGCAGGACATGGAACGGTATTTGAAACCACATATCACTGGTTAAAAGACCATGATCACACAAGGCCAGTGCAATACGAACCCGCCGAATTGGAAAACTATACTGATTTATTTTGCCCGATGTATCCGAAGCCTGAATCCCTGGTGGAATACGCTGAAAATAACTCAACCAAGCCGGTGATCATGATCGAGTATTGCCACGCCATGGGAAATTCCGTTGGCAACTTGCAGGATTATTGGGACATTATCGAAAAATATCCGGTGCTCCAGGGAGGATTCATTTGGGATTGGGTTGATCAGGCGTTGGAATACAAAGATAAAAATGGAAGGCCATACCTGGCTTATGGCCATGATTACCACCCTGACTTGCCAACTGACGGAAATTTTCTAAATAACGGTCTGGTCGATCCCTATCGCCATCCGCACCCGCATTTGAATGAAGTCAAAAAAGTATATCAGCCTGCAAAGTTTGATTGGGATGTTAAAACGAATAGACTAAAAGTCACAAATAAAAATTTTTTTAAGCCACTGAATAAGGTCAGAATTGAGTGGTTTATTTTGGAAGATGGATTGAACTTCCAGAAAGGGGTGTTGAATACAATAAGCATTCTTCCGCAAACTTCAGAAAGTTTCCCCATTCAAGTCAAACCGTTTTCATTGGGTAAAGAGTACATTTTACGCGTAGAATTAATCACAGATCAAATAGATGGTCTTTTGGATGTGGATCATGAACTGGCCTTTGAACAGTTCATTCTTACAAAATTTACCTCTAATCCATCAACTACTCACAGTGGTCAAGAACTTCAAATAGAATCGGATCAATCCGATTTCATATTAAAAAATGCTCTTGTTTCCATGCGCATAGACAAAAAATCGGGTGAATTAAATCACTGGAGTTATGACGGAAATCTGATCACAGAGAGACCCATAAGGCCTAATTTTTGGCGCCCGCCAACAGACAACGATTTGGGAAACGGAATGCAAAATTGGGCTAAAGTGTGGCAAGATGCTACCGAAAACGCCAAACCTGAACTCATTCAAAATCCAACAAAAACACAAAAAGGGATAACCTTTAAGGTCGCGTATAAACTTCCGGAAGATATAGCAAAACTAAATGTAGATTTTACAGTATCGAATATAGGTGAATTGGAAGTTGAATATCAATTTACACCTTTGAAAGACACGCTGCCAAACATCCCAAGATTGGGGATGTTTCTCACTTTACCCAATACCTATACTCAAGTTTCGTGGTACGGAAAAGGCCCTCACGAAACCTATTGGGACAGAAAGACCTCTGGAAAAATCGGGATTTTCCATGGTAATATTGCAGATCAGTTTCACCGCTATCCACGCCCACAGGAAACGGGCAATAAAACCGATATCCGATGGATGAGTTTGGAATCGGACCATCTGAAATTAACCGTCTCACCAACAGATAGTGAGTTTTTAAGTGCGAGTACCTGGCCTTTTTCTGATTCCGAACTGGAATTTGAGACTGGAAAAGATGGCGGAGCATCTGCCTCAGGATTAGTTCCGGTCACATCCAGGCATGGTGCAGATATACAAATTGGTAAAACGATC
>JAHEMV010000671.1 GCA_024643455.1 Cytophagales bacterium | reverse complement strand
CGATCCTTTGAATTTATCAAAATTCCATCTGGGTATTTTTACGATCACATAATCGAGTGCCGGCTCAAAATAGGCAGGTGTTGTTTGCGTGATCTGATTTTTCAATTCATCCAAATTGTACCCAATAGCCAATTTCGCAGCAATTTTAGCAATCGGATACCCTGTTGCTTTTGATGCCAAAGCTGACGATCTGGAAACCCTTGGGTTGATTTCTATTCCAATGATCGACTCATCTTCAGGATTTACTGCAAACTGCACGTTACATCCACCGGCAAATTGTCCGATGCTATTCATCATCCTGATTGCCAGATCCCGTAAATTCTGATAGGTTGTGTCTGCAAGCGTCATTGCTGGTGCCACAGTAATTGAATCTCCGGTATGGATACCCATTGGGTCAAAGTTTTCAATGGAACAAATAATGATCACATTTCCATTGTTATCTCTAAGTAACTCCAGCTCATATTCTTTCCACCCCAAAATACTCTGTTCAATCAGCACCTCGTGGGTCGGTGAAGTGTGTAAACCATTATCTAGCGCTTTTTCAAATTCATCGGCACTATTTACAAATCCACCACCTGAACCACCGAGCGTAAAGGAAGGTCTGATTACCAAGGGAAACCCAATCTCCTGTGCAATCTCTTTACCTTGTAAAAAGGACGTGGCTGTTTTTCCACGACATACTCCGACACCTATCTCTTCCATCTTCAGACGGAATTTCTCCCTGTCTTCAGTAGTTTCGATAGCCTGGATATCAACACCAATGATCTTAACATTGTATTTTTCCCATATGCCAGCATTCTCACAGTCAATAGCCAAGTTCAAAGCAGTCTGACCTCCCATCGTTGGCAATACTGCATCAATATCATGATTTTTCAGAATCTCAATAATAGACTTTTTATTCAACGGTTTCAGATAGATATTATCTGCAGTCACATTATCTGTCATGATCGTTGCCGGATTGGAATTGATTAGAGTTACCTCAATTCCTTCGTCTCTCAACGATCTGGCAGCTTGCGAACCTGAATAGTCAAATTCACACGCCTGGCCAATAATAATGGGACCACTTCCTATGATTAATACTGACTTTATGCTATGATCTCTAGGCATATTTTATGGGAAAAGGATATATGTGTAAAAGGTATAAAGCTCAAAATTCCGGCAAAGTTATGGGAAAATGACAAGAATGAAAAAGAAACTTTTGCTTCTTTAATGAACTAATTAAATTACTTCACTCTTCATGGATTTCAAACACTTTTTTATTTAAAAAGACTATTAACCCTTAGCTCATTCGATAGGAAACTCTTTGAGGTATGGTATATTTATTGAAAATATAGAATCAATATATATGCTTTCACATTCACAATTACTAGAACTAAAACGCTGGAACACACCGACCATTTATAACGGATGGGAGCAGATCACAAAAAAGGATAGCGGAAAAGAGTGTTTTAACTTAGAGGAAACCCATGATTTCATGCCTCAAATGGGGCCGATGGTAGGCTATGCAATTACACTGGTTATCGAACCTTCGAATGCACAACATTCCATAAAAAACCCAAATGCCTGGAGTGAATACCGCAAATACGTTTCCTCTGTTCCGGGACCAAAAATTGTCGTTGTTCAGGATCTGGATAAACCCATGGTTTTTGGATCATTTTGGGGAGAGATCAATGCCAATATCCACAAAGCACAGGGCTGTGTAGGAGCCATTATCGATGGTAGTATACGTGATCTGGACGAGATGAACAATGCTGGTTTTAAAGCATTGGCTAGACGACTTTCTGTTGGACACGCCTACAGCACTCCTGTTCAATGGAATTGTGAAGTAGCAGTATTTGGGACAAAAATTAAACCCGGGCAATTAATTCATGCCGATAAGCACGGTTTTTTGGCAATTCCTCATGAAGATGAATCGAGGTTATTGGAGGCGGCAAGATTTATGGATTCAAATGAATGCAACACATTGATTGCTGCAGCGCGAAATAGTCATGGAAAATCCATGGATATCATCCTGCAAAACCTGGATGAGGCAACACTAAAGTTTAAGACAGCTGCAAGAGAAAAATTTGGCAAAAAAGGAGAATGGTAATTATCAGCTTTTCAACATATAAAACATTGAAAAAGCTGATAATTAAATATGCAATGCCCGATTGTCTGTTGCTGCGAGACAGGCTTCTTTAAATGATTCCGTAAAAGTCGGATGCGCATGAGACATCCTGGAGATATCTTCTGCCGATGCACGATATTCCATCGCGACTACTGCCTCAGCGATCATATCAGCTGCTCTTGGTCCAATCATGTGTACACCCAAAATTTCGTCTGTGTCTTTATGCGCCAAAACCTTTATTAGACCATCGGTATCCATGCTGGCCCGTGCACGTCCAGATGCTTTAAATGGAAATGAACCCATTTTGTATGGAGTTCCATTTTCCTTTAATTGTTCTTCGGTATAACCAACGGATGCTACTTCCGGCCAGGTATAGACCACTCCAGGGATCAATAAATAATTGATGTGCGGTTTTTGACCTGCCATAGTTTCAGCTACAAAAACTCCCTCCTCCTCTGCTTTATG
>JAHEMV010000670.1 GCA_024643455.1 Cytophagales bacterium | reverse complement strand
AATCATCTGCAACTGGTTGATCGATTCGTACATTCCAGATTTTGGCTTCTTCGATTACATCAGGATTGTGCGAACAAACAAATAAGCCCGCTAATACTTCGTCTCCAAAATTCTCCATCTCCTTGGATCCAATAAGTTGCATTGGTTCTCCGGGATGTGCTGCTCTGAAAATGATCGATTTGCCCTGACGCTCCAGCTGGAGTATGGTATAATGACTTTTTGGATTGAAAATCTCATCTTGTGGATCGCGCATAAAAGCACCCTTCAACTCACGCCATTGTAAAACGGTAAGGCCATCGCCATGTAGTGTTGCACTAATATGCGATGCATTATCATCTGCTGATTCACGCACCATCCATCCAACTTTTCGATGAGGATCCAAACCTTTTCCTTCAAAGGCTACATTTGCTGTAAGGATGAAATCTCCTTTTATGGAATTATATAAATAATGAAACTCATCTCGTTCAAACCAGATATTATACCCTGCTCCTTTTACAGAATATACCTGGCTTTGCTGATCGTATGTTGATGATCCTTTTTTGGCAGGATTCCCAACGTCTGATGAATTTTGAAAAATGCCAACAGGATTATTCTGGCTAAAGGAAATGGTAGTGGCACACATAATAAATAAAAAAAATTGAGTAAGTATTTTCATTTTTTGAAAGGGATTAGTTTACAACACTAAAATAGAAGAAAGAAATTGATTTTTTTTTGAATTAACATATAATGTTGATACATGTAGATCTTCAAAAAATGATCATATTTTTTCGTACATTTCTTTTCAAATCCAAAGCTTATTCAATCAAAACCATGTTTCAACGATTAATCAACTTTATTATGTCAAAATTCACTGTAAACACACACAGACACGATCCGTATAAATCATTCAAATTCCGTGTTATATGGGATGGTAAAGTAATTGCCGGAATTTCTAAAGTCAGTGGCTTAAATAGAATTACTGAGGTAATTGACTACCGCGAAGGAGGCGAAAGCAGTAATTTGAGAAATGCACCAGGCGCTACACTATTCGAGCCTATAACTCTCGAAAGAGGTGTCACACATGATCCATCGTTTGAACAATGGGCAAATCTCGTCTTTTCTATGCAGGGAGATGCCGCTGTCTCTTTGAAGAATTACCGTAAGGATATTATCATTCAACTACTTAATCTCCAGGGAACTGTTGTCATGGCATTTCACGTGTTTCGATGCTGGGTATCGGAATATCAGCCCCTTTCTGATCTGGATGCACTTGGCAATTGCCTTGCAATGGAGCGGCTAGTATTGCAGCATGATGGTTGGGAAAGAGATCAGTCGGTTACTGAACCTCAAGAAACTTAATCATTTAATTTTGGATGGCAAACCCTGTGAAACGGTGAGGGTTTCCAAAGCAAATCAACTTTCAACGCTTGAAATATTCTGTCAAATATTTCAATACACTATTCTCATTCTTATCCACTACTACAGAAAAATTATGCTCTAAACCCAACGACTTATATTGATTTTTAACGAACTCATATGTTTCATCTAATTCCGTCATATTGGCTATTTTACCCATATGATCCAATGCATTGAAAATAGCTATCTTAACTGGCGAGCATGCCGCAACTAAATCCGGAATGTCGTAATACATCAGTCCTCCTGCGACAGTAAAAGGAATAAATGAAGGATCGTATTCTTTATTCAACGTAATAGACGCTATTGATATTAGTGGCTCGATCATGACAATTTCGTTAAAATCGGTACCACAAACTGCCGCATGCAGCAAGCTCGAATTGAACGGCCCTTTTGACATTCCAATTAATTCCATCCCCGAAAAATCAAACTTAGCATTGCAATGACTCAAAATTGCCTGAATGGTTTCTGCATGGATAGCAACCATACTTTTCCCATTTAGGATGCCGGCAAACCATTGATTGTAGGAGGTTGAAGCAAAATAGGCATCACCTTTAAGATAGCCTGGCCCCAAGTCGCCATAACCAGGTAAATCCGGAACAATCACTGCATTTCCATCCATGACAAGTTGCAATGGAATTTCTAGTATTTTTTGATCTGCTTTATCTTTCAGATCATCAATGTAAATAACCAAATTATGGGTTACACCTTTAGGCCTCAGGCAAATGAATGGCACAACGTATTGACTGCCAAATTCGATAATATATTTTTCCAGATACCACGAGTCCATATCCGTTCGGCCTGAAAATATTAGTTTACCTGTTTTTTTGCCTTCCTCAAATCCCGATAATTCCTTCGCTTTTACTTTCACGTTTGTAAGGTGATTTTTACTTTCGGTTCTTTGCTTTTCAAGGATTTTGGCATTGTTATTGGCAATTTCCAAATTTACATCAAACAAAAATTTACTCCCAATTGAACTGGAAAGCTGACCCGTTGTCATCACGTACAACTCATCAATAGGGAAAAGTGCCACTTTCTCATCCTCATTTGATCCTGGATTATCCAAATGTTTTTGAAAAAATGCGTACATAGCCTCTCTGTTTTTCTTTGTTGAAGCATGACCCGCATCATCTTCCACCATGTCAAATTGATTTGATTGATTAAACGCCAAATACGCTTTTTTTGC